>CAZAET010000017.1:0-11191 GCA_964484215.1 uncultured Candidatus Planktophila sp.
CAGCCGAGCACATGATGCAATTATTGACGATATCGCTGGCCACCGAATCATTGATATGGGTTCAGGTATCGGCGTAGTTAACGTTGGAAACTCAGCACCTCGCGTTGTAAAGGCTGTTCAAGAAGCTGTTGCAAACTTTACGCATACCAACTTCACCACTGTTCCTTACATGGGTTACATCGAAGTGTGCGAAGCGCTCAATCGCCTGACCCCAGGAAAGTTTAAGAAGAAGTCAATCCTGCAGAACTCAGGTGCAGAAGCTGTTGAGAATGCAATCAAGATTGCTCGTCATTACACAAAGCGTGCAGCTATTGTTGTTTTCGAACATGCGTATCACGGTCGCACCAACCTCACTATGGCGCTAACTGCAAAGAACATTCCTTACAAGGATGGCTTTGGTCCATTCGCTAACGAGATCTATCGCATGCCAATGCCTTACACGTATCGCTACAACGGCAATCCTTCGACTATCGCTGAAGATTCACTCGCAGCAGTAATTTCAAAGATTGAGAAAGAGATTGGCGCACATAACGTTGCTGCAATTTTGATTGAACCTGTTGTCGGAGAAGGTGGATTTATCGTGCCACCTGTTGGTTTTATGCCAGGACTTCAGAAATTTGCAACAGAAAATAAGATTGTCTTTATCGCTGATGAAGTTCAGTCAGGCTTTGCTCGTACAGGAAAGATGTTTGCTGTCGAGCATGAAAATATGGAGCCAGACATGATCATCTCTGCAAAGGGAATTGCTGGCGGAATGCCACTTGCAGCAGTTACTGCTCGCGCTGAAATTATGGATTCATCTCACGTAGGTGGACTCGGCGGAACATACGGTGGAAACCCAGTTGTCTGCGCTGCAGCCCTTGCTGTTATTGAAACAATTGAAGAAGAGAAGCTTGTAGATCGCGCAGCTCATATCGGCACGATCCTCGTGGATTCACTCAACGCACTTAAGGCTAAGTACCCAATCATCGGCGATGTTCGCGGTCGCGGTGCAATGGTTGCAATCGAACTTGTTCACGCTGGCACAAAGGACCCGAATCCTGAAGCGATGGCTAAGGTCATCAAGTACTGCCAGAGCAAGGGCGTACTCATCCTTACTGCGGGAACTTATGGAAACGTGATTCGCTTCTTGCCACCATTGGTTATTACCGATGAACTTCTCAAGGATGCCTTTGGCGTTCTCGCAGAAGGCTTCGCATCGCTGTAATTAACCACATGCACGAGCAGGTAATTGATACTCCGCGTTTAGAGCTTCACCATATTTCCGCGCAAGGAATTATTGACCTTTACGAGAACAAGAGTGATGCCACGGCGATAGCGGGCAGAGACTTCACAAATCCCCACCAAAACCTCGTCAAAGAGAGCGGTCCACTTCGTTGGCGCGTGCCGCAGGTGAAAGTTGATCCATCAGTTAACAAATGGTTTGTCAGATTTATTGTCCTGAAAGAAACGAAGGAAATTATTGGAAGCACCAGTTTTCACGGAGTACCTGATTCCGAAGGAATGATGGAGATTGGGCTTGGTATCGAAGAGGCTTTTCGAGGCAAGGGTTATGCGAAGGAAGCCCTCAAAGGAATGTGGAGCTGGGCCTGTACCTTTCCAGAGGTAAAAACTTTGAGATACACCGTGAGCCCTGACAATCTGCCTTCCATCGCTGTGATTAACTACTTTGGTTTCGAGTACAAGGGCCAGCAGATGGACGATATTGATGGCCCAGAAAACATCTACGAGATGAGTACTTCTGAATTTATGAGTACATGGGGGCAGCAATGAGCGATGACTTCGATGCAATAGTTGGAGATATTGATGATGAACTCGACCTCACGCTCTATGCAGATGCGGCTGAACTTGCTGAAGAGGTAACTGTTCAGATTCTGGCCGCAATTGAAAAGGGATTGAAACTAAAGAGCCAATTTCACTTGGTGCTCACTGGCGGCACCCTGGGAGTGCAAATCTCAGAGGCTTTGGTAAATGAATTCAACGCGGACTCTGACGGATTTGCTGGACTTCATATCTGGTGGAGTGATGAACGTTTTGTTCCGGCCGATAGCGTTGAACGAAATGCTTTTCCTTTTCATAAGACAGTCACCAATACGAAGATAGTTATTCACGAAGCCCTTGCATCAGATGTCGCAAAGAGCATCGATGAAGCGGTGAGTGATTACGACTTAGCGCTAGAAAATGTTGATATCGATCTCAATGTTCTGGGTCTTGGCCCTGACGGGCATGTAGCTTCACTCTTTCCGGGCATTGCTGATATCGATGACCGCAGAAAAGTCTTTGCAATCATCGATTCACCGAAACCACCTGCAGTTCGCGTTTCTTTCACAATGTCATTGATTAATAGCGCTGCAGAAGTTTGGATAGTGGCAGCAGGTGAAAGTAAAGCTGAAGCAGTCACAAAGATAATTGAAGGAGATCTCTCGATACCGGCAAGTTATGTTCGTGGAAATTCACACACACGACTCATCGTTGATACAGAGGCCTTTTTCTCCGAATAAATAGGGAAATGCGGTGCGATTCGAAAGTTGCAGACCGTTTCCGATAGACTTCTCACCTCAATGTTGAGCGTTATCTACAGCGAATAGGCATATTCATGACAACTACCAATTTCGGAATGGTCGGCCTTGGCCGCATGGGCGCAAATATCGTCCGTCGCCTGGCTCGTCACAACATCACATCTGCCGTCTATGACGTCAGCCCTGATGCTGTTAATGCCCTCGCCGCTGAAGGCGCACTCGGTGCAACTGATATGGCTCACTTAGCTTCACAACTTTCAACACCTCGCACCATCTGGATCATGGTTCCGGCATCAGTAACTGATTCAACAATCGCGGCAATGGCAGAACATCTTTCTGCGGGTGACACCATCATCGATGGTGGAAATAGCTATTACAAGAATGACCTCAAGAATGCCGAACTTTTGAAGGCAAAAGGAATTAACTTTGTTGACGTCGGAACATCAGGTGGCGTTTACGGTCTAGAGCGCGGTTACTCACTCATGATTGGTGGCGACGATGCAGTCGTAAAGTCACTAGACCCAATCTTTAAGGCTCTTTGCCCTGGAGTTGAATCAGCAGAACGCACGCCTGGTCGTACCGGTGAACCACAGCAAGCTGAATATGGATATTTGCATTGCGGTCCTGTTGGTTCAGGTCACTTCGTGAAGATGATTCACAATGGAATCGAATATGGAATGATGGCAGCCTTTGCAGAAGGCCTTGCTATCTTTGAAGCAGCAGATGAGATGACTCCTTCATACGATCTTGATATTCCAGCAATCACCGAAGTCTGGCGCCGCGGAAGCGTTGTTGCCTCATGGCTACTCGATCTCACAGCACAAGCCCTTGTTGAATCAGAGGAACTTACTGAGTATTCAACACAGGTAAGCGATAGCGGTGAAGGTCGCTGGACAGTGCAAGCAGCTATCGAAGCTGGCATCCCTGCTCATGTATTGAGTGCCTCTCTCTATGCACGCTTTGCTTCACGTAACAACGACGAATTTGCTAACCGAGTCTTGAGCGCGATGCGTTACAAGTTCGGTGGCCATAATGAAAAGCCAAAGGGAAATTAATGAAGGCAGATGCTTTAGTTCTATTTGGCGCGACCGGAGATCTTGCAAAGAAGAAGTTATTCCCAGCTCTTTATGACCTTGAAGACTTAGGCGAACTCGATGTTCAAATCTTTGGCGTTGCATCTTCGAAGTGGACGCAAGAAGTCTTTAAAGAGAATGTAGAACAAGCAGTTCGCGCCCGTAAGCCTGATGTTGATGAAGCAGCGCTCGGTAAGTTGCTTAATGAGATGCAGCTTATTGTTGGCGATTACGAAGACCCTCAGACATTTGTGGCACTTGCTGAAGCCATCAAAGACTTCAAACTTCCAGTGATTTATTTGGCTATCGCTCCTGAATATTTCGCTCGCATTACTGAAGCTCTTGCCATGGTTGGAATTACTCGCCGCGCACGTGTAGTTGTAGAGAAGCCATTTGGTCGCGACCTTGAAAGCGCTAAATCCCTCGATGCTGAGCTCAAAAAGCTACTTCCTGAGGAGCAGATCTACCGCATTGATCACTATCTCGGTAAAGAAGCAGTAGAAGATCTTCTGGTCTTCCGCTTCGCCAACACTCTCTTTGAGCCAGTGTGGAACCGAAATTACGTTTCAAATATCCAGATCACCATGGCGGAAAGCTTTGGTATCGATGGGCGCGGAAAGTTCTATGACGGAGTAGGTGCAACCCGCGATGTATTGCAGAACCACATCTTGCAGGTATTAACCATGCTCACGATGGAGCCTCCAATTGATATGAGCTCCGATGCGATGCAGAACGAGAAGATGAAGGTTCTCTCTGCGATTCGAGATATCAATAAGACCGATGTTGTACGCGGCCAATTCGAAGGTTTCCTTGATGAAGATGGTGTAGCCCAAAATTCAGATACTGAAACTTTTGTTGCGATGAAGTTATTTATTGATAACTGGCGTTGGGCTGGAGTTCCTATCTACCTTCGTACAGGCAAAAAGATGCCTGAGACCGTCCTTGAAGTTATCGTTGAATTTAAGCAACCTCCACGTGCACTCTTCGGTAAGAGCCAATCAAACCAAGTGCGCTTTCGTTTAGGCGCTAAAGATGGCGTTGACATCTCACTTCAGGCGAAGAAGCCCGGAACAAAACTTGTTACTGAGACAGTCGATCTCTCAGTTGAATTCGTGGCTGAATTCGGAGATCGTCAAGGACCTTACGAGCGACTTCTGCGCGCTGCGATGTTGGGTGATCACTTCCGCTTCACACGTATCGATTCAGTGCTGCACTCATGGCAGATTCTTGAAGATTTGTTGAAGAACCCAAACCCTGTCATTCAGTATGAAGGCGGAACATGGGGACCAGCTGAAGCACAGGAGTTAATTCCTGGCGGTTGGGCGCCTGTCGGTTCTGAAGCAGATTCTTTAAAAGATCTTCATCAGTAATTAATCGCGGGCTTGCCCCGATTTATGTTTGTAGCGTCCCATAAATTCTGTCTTCATTTCTTGGAAGCTGCCATCAACAAGTGCTTGGCGCATCTGATCGACAAGGCGCACGATAAATCGCTCATTGTGAATTGTGGCTAGCGTTCCAGCGAGCATCTCTTTGCCGCGGAATAAGTGACATAGATAAGCACGGGTGTAGTTCTTGCAGGTGTAGCAGTCGCATTCATCATCAATCGGATTAAAGTCACGCACAAAAGGTGCATTAGAAACATTGAAGCGGCCAGTCATTGTGTAGACCGAGCTGGTGCGAGCTATGCGAGAAGCAAGCACGCAATCGAAGGTATCGACGCCATTTTCCACACCGACAAAGAGATCTTCAGGAGCGCCAATACCGAGCAAATGCTTCGGCTTATTTTCGGGAAGTGTTGAATTAACCCAGCCAACAATCGTGCCCAATGAATCTTTATCGAGCGCTCCACCAATTCCAAAGCCATCGAATTCGATACCTGATGAACTCATAGCACCAAGGTCAGATGCCGCCTTCTTGCGAAGATCTTGATACTGAGCGCCCTGAATGACTCCGAATAGTGCTTGGTAAGGCTTTTCGGCGCGTGATTCTGTAAGACGCTTATGTTCATCAAGACATCGGATTGCCCAATCGTAAGTGCGTGACATCGCCAGCTCTTGATATGGACGAGTGTTGTGAAGAGTTGTGCATTCATCGAAGGCGAACATGATGTCAGCACCGAGTTGATGTTGAATCTGCATAGAAACCTCAGCGGTAAAGCGATGCATCGAACCATCGAGGTGACTTTTAAATGTAACGCCCTCGTCATCAACATGGGCAAGACGCTCTTTATTCTTTGCAATCACTTGATCAGAGCGGAAAGTCTGCGCATCCATAGCGAGAACTTTTTTAAAGCCAACACCTAGTGAGAGAACTTGGAATCCGCCGCTATCGGTAAAAGTTGGCTTATCCCAGTTCATAAATTTGCCTAGCCCACCAGCTTCATCAAGAACGCTAGGGCCAGGTTGGAGATAGAGGTGATACGCGTTGGCCAATAAAGCCTGTGCGCCAAGTTCTTCCATCGCTTCAGGAAGTACAGTTTTTACATTGGCTTTGGTGCCGACGGGAATAAATGCGGGAGTTTGAATTTCTCCATGGGGAGTTGTGATGACTCCGGCGCGAGCTAAACCGGATTCAGCGGCATGGGTTATCTCATATGAGAAGCCCTTGTTTGATGTAGCTGAATCCATGTTGCATATTGTGTCAGAGTAATAGACTGACCAAATGCCTCAATTTAAACTCAAAGATGGTCGCGAACTTGAGATTCTCGATAATGGAATCAACTCCGAAAGCGCAATCATTTTCCATCACGGAACGCCAGGCCATGTGAGTGTGTGGTCTGATTGGCTAGAGGCGTCAGCTGCATTAGGAATCCGCGCTCTTTCCTATAGCCGCGCAGGTTATGGAACCAGCGATCGCAACCCAGGTCGTAGCGTCATCAGTATCAATAGCGACATTTCTCAACTACTTGATGCAAAAAACATCACCAAATTTGTTTCTATCGGTTGGTCTGGTGGGGGGCCGCACTGCATCGCAAACACTTTTGAACCACGCAATGTTGGTGCAATATCTCTTGCTGGCGTTGGCGCATACGGCGCTAGTGATCTTGATTTCCTTGCAGGAATGGGCCCAGAAAATCATGAGGAATTTGGTGCAGCTCTTAAAGGCGAAGCGGTCATTGATCAGTGGATGGAAGATAACGCTGGTGGATTGAAATCTGTGACCGGCGACCAGATTCGCGAGGCATTTGGTGGATTAATTGGTGATGCCGATAAAGCAATTCTTGAAGGTGATGCTGCAGATCAAATGGCAGCATCAATGCGTAGCGGCTTAGCAGTCAGCTTTGACGGCTGGATAGATGACGACTTAGTTTTTGTAAAGCAATGGGGATTTGATTTGGCTGCAGTGACAAAGCCAGTATTCCTATGGCAGGGCGATGACGACTTTATGGTGCCTCATGCGCACTCATATTGGCTGGAAAAGCACATTCCAACTGCAACACTTTCATTTAAACCAGGCGAGGGCCACATATCGCTAGGTGTTAAATACCGAACTGAAATATTGGGTCAAGCAAAGGACCTACTTAGCTAAATGCTTTTCAAGGAATTCACCGCTTTGCTTAATCAGCAGTCTAGAAAAATAGTGATTGGCATGTGCCTGAATGCCATTGGCGGAGGCATGACGTTGTCGCTTCTGCTCGTTTATTTGCACGATATGCGTGGTTTCACCAATACTTTCGGCGGATTACTGCTCTCTTACGGAGCGATAGTAAGCATCGTTGCTAGCACTCCTATGGGTGCACTAGTCGATCGTGTTGGCCCCAAAAAAGTAATGATTGTCGGGCTCATTTGTAATTCGGCAGCTGCATTCTCGCTCTCACTCGTTAATACTCATCTCCACGCGATAATGGCGATAACTTTTATCAATATTTCAGCACAGGCAATTTGGCCAAGTCAGAGCGTAATTTTGACACGCGTAACACCTGAAGCAGATCGTCCCAAAATCTTTGGCTTTAACTTTATGTTACTCAACCTTGGTCTAGGAATGGGCGGCTTGCTCTCTTCACTGATTATTCAAAAGGGAGACTTGCTCTCATTCCAGATTATGTACTGGGTTGACTCAGCAACATTCTTGATTTATCTGCTCATAGTTCTTTCACTAAGCGGCGAACATGTCAATAAGTACATACCAAAAGCGCACGAACCAGCACAAGGTTCGTACCGTGATTTGATGCGAATCAAACCGCTTGTGTATTTAGGATTTGCCGGAATTATTCTCTTCACTTTTGGGTATGGAACAATTCAAGCGGGCATCCCGATATTCGCCACGCAATTTCTGGAACTTTCTCCCAAGTGGCTCGGGGTAATCTTTGGAGTAAATACAATCTCGATTGTTCTATTGCAGCCGCTTGTGATGCGCATTCTAGAAAAGTATTCGAAGTACACAGCGCTCATCTCCATTGGAATTATTTGGGCGCTTTCCTGGGTCTTCGTTGGCATTTCCCCATTCTTGCCTGTGCTTGCATCTGGGCTAGCCCTCTGCATGAGTCAATTGGTCTTTGCCTTTGGCGAAATGGTTCAGGCACCAACCATTCCGGTGCTGGCGAATGAGTTGTCTCCTGAACATATTCGCGGACGAACCAATGCCTTTATGAGTTTGCAATGGGCTGTTTCTGGGGTCTTAGGACCTGCAATCACGGGGCTGATGTTGGGGGCTGATCTAGCGACCGCCTGGGTAATCGTGATGTTCCTGGGCTGTTTCCTCTCTATCCCGCTCTTTCTGGCGATGAAAAGGGCGGCCAATCAAGGGGTGAAATAGGTCTAATTCGGACTTATGGGGTTTCTTTTTCCTCTAAATGCGATTACCTTGCAGTACTCGCGGGTAGATATGCCCTGCGTCGAAGCTGAGGGAGCGTTGCAATTGGCTGAGTCTGTACTCAAGGAAGAGTCACAAGAGATTTTTCAGCGCACCCCAAAACAGATCGCTTGGGCGCGCTTTAAGCGCAACAAAGTTGGCGTTTACGCCGGATGCGCAACCTTGTTCTTCTTGCTCTGTTCAATTCTTGCACCTCTTATTACACGCGCATTCGGAGTAGATAACACAACTATTTACGAGGGCGTGCTCGACGAATTTGCAATGCCAATTGGTAAATGGGGCGGCGTATCTTGGGATCACCCACTTGGAGTTGAACCAGGTGTCGGTCGCGACGTCTTTGCACTCCTTCTCTACGGCTCACAACTTTCATTCTTAGTAGCAGTCATTGCTACAACAGCATCGATCGGAATCGGAATGCTGATCGGAATTGCAACCGGTTACTTCAAGGGTCGAGTTGATTCAATCGTCGGACGTTTTGCAGATTTCCTTCTCTCATTCCCAGGGACCTTCATGATTATCGCGCTCTCACTTCCCTTGGTGCAGCGCGTTGAAGCAACCGGAATCGCACATGAAAATGCTGCGCGCATCTTGGTTTTGGTGATCTTCTTGGTCTTCTTTGGCTGGACAGGTTTTTACCGACTTATCCGTTCGCAAGCTATGTCACTACGCGAACGTGATTTTGTTATGGCAGCGCAAGCAATGGGCGCTTCAAGCTGGCGCATCATTGTGAAGGAAATTCTTCCTAATCTTTGGCCAACTGCAATCGTCTTTACCTCGCTCTCACTTCCTGCATATATTGCAGCAGAAGCTACATTCTCGTTCTTGGGAGTTGGCGTACGTCCGCCAGCATCAACATTCGGCCTAGTGCTTTCTGATGCAGTTGGATATTGGCGAAATAACCCTGCATATCTTCTTATCCCATCAGTAATCCTGATTGCCATTGTGCTTTCGCTTAACCTCTTGGGAGATGCGATTCGCGACGCACTTGATCCCAAAGCAGGACGATAGAAAGACCCTAGATTTCCCGTAGTAATACGGGGAAAGAAGCTTCAGTGAAGAGATATCTCGCGAGTTTCTCTTAATGAAGTTTCAACTCTGATTCACGACCCGTGAACCAGAACCGCTTCTACAAGGAGGACACATGTCCGGTTTGAAAACTAGCCGTCGCATCCTTGCTTCAACAGCTGCAATCGCACTTGCTGTTGGCGTAACAGTTGCTGCAGGCTCAAGTGCAAACGCTGCAGAAAAGCCAGTTACTGGCGGCACTTTGTACTTCATTACACATCAAGAGCAGTTTGATCACGTAGATCCAGCCCGTGTTTACACAGGCCGCGATATCGCGTTCTTCAACTCATATATCTACCGCAACTTGGTTTCATACAAGCCGGTCCCAGGATCAGCAGGTTCATCACTCGTTGCAGACCTTGCAACAAACACTGGTGTTCCATCAAACGCTGCTAAGACATGGAAGTTCACACTTCGTTCAGGCATCACATGGGAAGACGGCTCAGCTGTTACCTGTGCTGACGTCAAGTACGGTGTATCACGTCCATTCGCTGGCGATGTAATCACAGACGGTCCTCAGTACCTCGTACAGGCACTCGATATCCCTAAGGATAAAGATGGCGCATCTGTATACAAGGGTCCTTACAAGAAGACCGGACAGGCCGCATTCGATAAGGCAGTTTCTTGCTCAGGTAACACAATTACCTTCAAGCTAAACCGCTCATTTGCTGACTTCAACTACGCACTTACTTACCCAGCAGGTGCACCAGTGAAGGCTTCAAAGGACACTGGAGATAAGTACGACCTCAAGCCATTCGCTAACGGTCCATACAAGATTGCTTCATACAAGATCGGCGATCAGATGGAACTCGTACGTAACCCTGCTTGGAAGAAGTCTTCTGACGCAATCCGTACTCCATACCCAGATAACATCGTTGTTCGCTTCGGTCTAGCTGAAGATGTTCGCGATCAGATCATGCTCGAAGATCAGATCCCAAACACAGCTTCACTTGATTCACTACAGCCAGCAAATACACGTGCATTCTTCGCAGATCCAACAAAGAAGAACCAGCGCTTTAACGTGTACGACCCATACGTCCGCTATTCAGCAATGAACGTTAAGAAGGGCAAGATGGATTGCCTCGATGTACGTAAGGC
This sequence comes from uncultured Candidatus Planktophila sp., assembly GCA_964484215.1. GTDB lineage: Bacteria > Actinomycetota > Actinomycetes > Nanopelagicales > Nanopelagicaceae > Planktophila. The sequence goes on from CAZAET010000017.1 coordinate 10,568, forward strand.
ACTCTTCTTCGCAATCGATACACAGGCTCTCATCGACCTTTCAGGTGGACGTGAGTTCTACGGCGACCCAGGAGATAACCCTGTTAAGCCAGTTCTCGGTCTTGACTATGCAAAGACAAAGGGCAACATCCACGATCCAAACTGGAAGATCACTGGAAATGCAACATATGCAGCTTCATTGATGGCAAAGGCAAAGACCTCTTGCCCAGATGCATACGCTCGCGCGACATCTGCTGACAAGGGAATCGTTTGGGATATTGCACAGTCTGCAACAAACGAGAAGGCATCTGTATTGATTCAGAATGCTGCAAAGGAAGCTGGCATTGTTGTGAAGTTCAACTTCATTCCATCAGGTCAGTACTACTCAACAGTTCTCAACAACGACAAGCAGAACGATATTTCGACTGCTGGTTGGGGAGCTGACTGGGCAAATGCATCAACAGTTATTCCTGAACTCTTCACAAAAGAGGGCGGATTTAACTTGGCTCAGAACTGGGATGATCCTGCATACCCAGCATTCAAGAAGAAGTCAGATGCAGCAAAGGTAGAAACAAACCGCACCAAGCAGGCAGCGATGTGGAAGGAACTTTCACAGTACGTTATGGATCAGTACTGGATCATCCG
>CAZAET010000018.1:0-11061 GCA_964484215.1 uncultured Candidatus Planktophila sp.
AAAGGTCGCAGGTTAGAATTACCCCCATGAATCCGGCAGATATTGCATCGTGGATTAGCGATGCCCAAAAGGCTTTTGCTGCCGCATCTGATCTCGACGCTCTCAAAGTTGCTCGCCTTGCCCATACAGGCGATAAGGCCCCGGTCTCTTTGGCTAGCCGCGCACTCGGCTCATTGTCACCAGAAGAAAAAGCATCTGCTGGAAAGCTCATTGGGGACGCAAAGGCAGAAATCGCAAAGGCGCTTGCATCAGCAACAGAAAAGCTTGAAGCAGAGCGAGATGCCAAGGTTCTTCTTGAAGAAGTCGTTGACATTACTCTGCCAGTCCAGCGCACTCACCGTGGTGGATTGCATCCAATTTCAATTATTAAGAATGAAGTCTCAGATTTCTTTATCGAGCAAGGATTCTCAGTAGAAGAAGGTCCTGAACTTGAATCAGGATGGCTCAACTTCGATGCTCTCAATATTCCAGCTGATCACCCAGCACGAACCATGCAAGATACGTTCTTCATCGAACCAATCGATTCCGGTGTAGTTCTTCGTACTCAAACTTCACCTGTGCAGATTCGATCAATGCTTACTCAAGAGCCACCGATTTACATGATCTGTCCTGGTCGCACATTCCGCGCCGATGAACTCGATGCAACGCACAGCCCTGTTTTTCATCAGGTAGAAGGCCTTGTCGTCGATAAGGGCATCACAATGGCACACCTCAAAGGCACCCTCGATAATTTTGCTCAGCATATGTTTGGCCCTGAGGTTGTAACTCGACTTCGCCCATCGTTCTTCCCATTTACCGAACCGAGTGCAGAAGTAGATATCTTCTTCAATGGCCGTTGGATCGAATGGGGCGGTTGCGGAATGGTTAATCCAAAGGTTCTCACCACCTGTGGAATCGATACTGATGTTTACACCGGTTTTGCATTCGGCATGGGCCTTGAGCGCACACTTATGGTGCGCCATGGAATTACCGATATGCACGACATTGTCGAAGGCGATCTTCGTTTCACACGCCAGTTTGGAGTCGGACTCTAAATGCGCGCACCTTTATCTTGGATTAAAGAGTTCGTTGATATTCCTGCCTCAATTACTGCTGAAGAAATCTCTGATGCGCTGATTCGGGTTGGTTTTGAGGTAGAAGAGATCATCAAGCAGGGATCTGACCTCACCGGACCTCTGGTATTTGCAAAGGTTCTCAGTATTGAAGAACTTACTGAGTTTAAGAAGCCGGTTCGCTACGTAGGTCTCGATTGCGGCGAAAAAGAGACCCGTTACGTTATTTGTGGCGCTACCAACTTCGTCGTTGGTGACCTCATTGTTGCGGCCCTCCCTGGTGCGGTACTTCCTGGTGATTTCGCTATCGGTGCGCGCGAGACATACGGCAAAACTTCAAATGGAATGATCTGCTCAGCTCGCGAACTTGGTTTAGGCGATGACCACTCAGGAATCATGACTTTCGCCGAAGGCACAGTAAAGATAGGCGATGATGCAATTGCCGGTTTGATGATTAACGATGTCATCTTCGACGTCGCGGTTAATCCAGACCGTGGTTATGCACTGAGCATTCGCGGAATTGCTCGCGAAGTAGCTGGTTCACTGGGATTGAAATTTATAGATCCTGTTGACGCACTTCGCACACTTACCTTCCCAGAGACAGGCAAAGGTGTCAGCGCAAAGATTGCAGATAGCTCAACCGCCTCCGTCTTCTACTTGCGCACGCTAACGAATTTCGATCCATCTGCGACAACGCCTCTCTGGATGCGTCGTCGGATCGAGAAGATGGGGATGCGTTCCATCTCGCTCGTTGTCGATGTCACCAACTACGTCATGCTCGAACTCGGTCAGCCACTTCACGCATTCGATAAGTCAAAGATTCAAGGCGGTCTCACCATAAAGCGCGCAGGTAAAGCGCAACCATTTACCACTCTTGATGGCCAAGTGCGCCAACTTGATCCCGATGACCTCATGGTCTGTGATGATGCACAACCACTAGCCCTCGCAGGAACTATGGGTGGTGCTTCATCTGAAATTTCTGAAACTACGACAGATATCGCTTTGGAAGCGGTTCGCTTCGACCCTGTATGTGTAGCGAAGAACTCACGTCGCCATAAGTTGTCATCTGAAGCGTCTCGTCGACTCGAACGAAGTGTTGATCCATCGCTTGCTCAATTCGCGTCAGCTCGCTTTGTTCAATTACTCACAGAGAATAGCTCTGCGCAGCACGTTGCCACGGTCATTGATGGCGAGCCTCGCTTCGCACCTGTCGTCAAAGTTGACCCTGCCTTTATTTCTCGCATCCTTGGAGTTGAAGTAACACCAAAGCAGATTGCAGAGATTCTTCGCACTATTGGTTGCGATGTAAATGAAAAGACTTTTGAAGTCGACCCACCATCGTGGCGTTCAGACCTGCTTACATCTGCAGACTTCGCCGAAGAAGTAGCGCGCATGATCGGCTACGACAAGATTCCATCAATTCTTCCACCGCGTCCAAAGCACGCATCCCTTACTCCGACACAGAAACGACGTCGCGCGGTTGCGCAGATGCTAGCTAGCCGAGGTTTGGCTGAAGTTCAGACTTTCCCTTTCACCAATCAAGAGACAATCGATTCGATGGGCTTTATTGGCGAGCGTGCTTCCACCTATCGCATCGCAAATCCAATGTCTGAAGAGTTCCCATTGATGCGCGTACATCTTGTTCCTGGACTCATTGAAGTAGCCCAGCGAAACATCAGTCGTGGTGCAAAAGACTTTGCTATTTTCGAGATGGGTTCCATCTTCCGTAGCTCACAGAAGTTGGTGCCATTCATCTCTCCGGATCTTTCTAAGCGCCCAGACCAGAAGATTATTGATCAAATTTTTGCCAGTGTTCCACCTCAGGCTTATCACGTGGCTGGGTTGCTGGTTGGAAAAGTTGAGAATGAAGATTGGCAGGGAAAGGCTCGTGCCTATAACTGGCAGGATGCAATTGCTTACGCCCAAGATATTCTCCAACTCTGTAATCTCGAGTGGACTGTAAAGCGCTCTGATTTCGCGCCATGGCACCCAGGTCGCTGTGCCGAACTCATCGTCGATGGAAAGGCCGTGGCACATGCCGGCGAACTCCATCCACGAATTGTTGCTAAGTACGGACTACCTGAACGTTCTGTTGCTTTCGCAGTTGGTTTAAGTGCGCTTCCAGATTCAGAACTTATTCGTCCTACAACGGTAGGCACCATGCCGGCCGCTCTTCAGGATGTAGCACTGATCGTTAACGCTGATGTCACTGCGTTTCAGGTTGAAGCTGCACTTCGCGAAGGCGCAGGAGAACTCCTCGAATCAATCACTCTCTTTGATCGCTACGACAAGCTAGGAGACGGAAAGATTTCCTTAGCTTTCTCCCTTGTCTTCCGCGCTCCCGATCGAACCCTTACCGGGGCAGAGGTAACCGAGATGCGTGAATCTGCTGTGGCTGCCGCAGTAAAGGCGACAGGGGCCGTTCTTCGTACTGCATAAATATGCACACGATTGCATAAATATGCTATTGTGTGACCATGAAAATTGGTGTTGTAGGAGCTAGCGGATACGCAGGAGGCGAACTTCTTCGTCTGCTCGCCTTCCATCCTCATTTCGAAGTAACTGCCATTACTGCTCACTCCAACGCGGGGGAGTTGATCACTTCAGTGCACCCACAGTTGCAGAGTTTTGCGGGTAAGAAATTCAGCGCCTTTGCTCCGAGTGACTTTGCTTCATGCGATCTCATCTTCTTGGCTCTGCCGCACGGTGAATCCGCGAAAGTAATAGCGCAGCTTCCGACAACTTCTAAAATCGTGGATCTCGGTGCTGATTACAGATTGGAGAGCGCTGAAAAGTGGAGTAAATATTACGGAGGGGACTACGCAGGCTCTTGGACCTATGGCTTGGCCGATATCGAACCATTTAAGTCTCAGATTTCACAATCTACTAAAGTTGCAAATCCTGGCTGTTACGCAACCTCCATCGCGCTCGGCGCAGCTCCAGCTGCCTCCATCGCAGATCTAAAGGATGTGGTTGTAGTCGCGGCTTCAGGTACGACCGGTGCTGGGAGAAGCGCGAAGATCAATCTCATCGCCAGTGAAGTTTCTGGCTCACTCACCTCTTACAAGTTCGGGGGAGTACATCAACACACGCCCGAAATTGAGCAAGCACTCACCAAAGTTTCTGGAACTGAAGCAAAAATTTCTTTCACCCCAATTCTTGCGCCAATGCCACGTGGAATCCTTTCAACAATCACTGCAAAATTAACGAAGAAAATCACAGCGGAAGAGGTACACAGCATTTACACAAAATACTTCACTGATTCACAATTTGTCACTGTACTTCCAATCGGAGCTATGCCAAAGACGGCAGCTCTGACTGGTTCAAATCATGCACAGATTCAAGTCGCAGTCGACGATCACACATCACGTCTGGTGGTTTCGGTTGCAATCGATAACCTTGGTAAAGGAGCTGCAGCACAAGCAATTCAAAACGCTAACCTTATGTGCGGCTTTGATGAAGCAGCAGGCTTACGTTTTGATGGACTTGGCGTATGAATTCACTACCTAAAGGCTTTCGTGGTGCTGCTATTGCTGCGGGGCTTAAATCAACAGGAGCACTTGATCTCACAATCATTGAAAATCTTGGTCCGAACTTCGATGCAGCAGCCGTCTATACAACCAACAAAGTAGTTGCAGCACCCGTTATCTGGTCACGTGAGGTAACAAAGGGAAAGTTGGTTCGTGCAGCAGTTCTGAATTCAGGTGGAGCTAATGCATGCACTGGCCCTCAAGGTTTTGCAGATACCCATAAGACAGCAGAGAAGGTCGGCGAACTGCTGGGTGTCTCTGCTGGCGAAGTTGTAGTTTGTTCAACGGGACTCATTGGTGAACTTCTTCCGATGGAAAAGATTCTTTCAGGACTCGAATCTATTGCGACACATCTAAAGCCGAATGCTCTAGACGATGTTTCTCGGGCGATTATGACTACAGATAGCGTCCCGAAGGTTGCAACAACTTCGGTTAATGGCGCTGAGTTTGCTGGAATCGCCAAGGGCGCAGGAATGCTCGCGCCTGCATTGGCAACGATGCTTTCAGTTGTAATGACAGATGCCATCTTGCCTAGCGATGCACAAGAAGTTTTCACCCGAGTCACTGACCGTACCTACAACCGCATAGATTCTGATGGCTGTACTTCAACAAATGACACAGTTCTTCTTATGGGAAGTGGTGCCTCAGGAGTATCACTTTCAGCAAGTGAACTAGAAGGCGCCCTAATGGATCTTTGCGGTTCTCTCGCATCACAACTCATCGCTGATGCCGAAGGATCGACCAAAACTGTAGCCATCACAATCAAGGGCGCAGTTACTGAAAGTGAAGCCGTAGAAGTTGCGCGTGCTTGTGCAAGAAACAATCTCCTTAAGTGCGCAATCTTTGGTGCAGATCCCAATTGGGGTCGAGTCTTGGCAGCTGTCGGAACTGCCGATGCTCACATGGATGCTCTTAATATTGATGTGATTCTCAATGGCGTTCATGTGGCGAAGGAGTCTGCTCCTTTTGAAGATAAGAATTTAGTCTCATTCGCAGATCGCCTGGTAAACCTTGAAGTAAATCTCAATATGGGTAGCGCTACGGCCACAGTGATGACCAACGACCTTTCCCATGATTATGTCCACGAGAATTCGGCTTATTCCACATGATCGTCATCAAATTCGGCGGTCACGCAATGACTGATGAGCATGGAGGCTTTGCCAAAGCTATAGCTGAGGCAATTTCATCCGGAGTTACTCCTGTTGTCGTGCATGGTGGTGGCCCACAAATTGGCGAAGCTCTCAAAGCTGCAGGCATTGAATCCTCTTTTGTAGGAGGATTTAGAGTCACGACTCCTGAGACCTTTACCGTTGTTGAAAGAGTTTTGGCAGGTGAAGTTGGACCCTCAGTGGCGCAATCGCTCAAAAATTACGGCGTTAACGCTGCGGCTATTTCTGGTAGAACTTCAGGAACGTTGGTTGCTAAGGCTCTGACAACACTCGTTGATGGAACTCCCGCAGATCTTGGTTTAGTCGGCGTAATTACTTCAGTAAATCCAAAGGCGGTCACCGATCTGGTTTCTGCTGGCAGTGTTCCTGTGATTTCTCCAATTGCAACCAGTGAAGATGGCTCTCACGGTTTTAATGTCAATGCTGATTTAGCTGCCGCAGCAATTGCAGGATCACTGGATGCGCAGTGGTTGATTATCATGACTGATGTTGCAGGTATCTACAGGAATTGGCCTGACAAGAATTCACTTATTGAATCGATTTCTGCAGAAGAACTTGATTCGATTAAAGGAAGCTTTGCTGAAGGAATGGCCCCCAAAGTTCAGGCCTGCCTTGAAGCAATTGACGCTGGCGCGAAAGCAGTAAGAATTATCGATGGAACCAATCCATTGGCTCTCAAGGATGCTCTCTTAGGTGTGGGCGGAACGTTGGTGGTTGCATGAAGCGTTGGCAGAGAGCACTTCAAGATAATTATGGAACTCCGACTATCGAACTAGTCTCAGGCAAGGGATCAGTCGTAAAGGATGCCAATGGCAATACCTATCTGGACTTCTTGGCAGGAATTGCAACTAACGTATTGGGTCATGCGCATCCTGCAATCGTTAAATCGGTGAGCAAGCAGATTTCTACGCTAGGCCATGTAAGTAATTTCTACGCCCATCCCAATGTTCTAGAACTTGCCGAAAAGCTCCAGAGACTAACTGGCGATAAAAGTGCCCGTGTCTTCTTCTGTAACTCAGGTGCTGAAGCTAATGAGGCAGCTTTAAAGCTTTCTCGTAAGACTGGAAAATATAAGGTCGTTGCTACCCAAGAGGCGTTCCATGGGCGCACCATGGGAGCTCTTTCACTTACCGGACAACCTTCTAAGCGAAATCCATTCAAGCCACTCATCAAGGGCATCAAACACGTGCCATTCGGTGATTCTGCGGCAATGAAGCGCGCAATCTCAAAGAAGACAGCGATGGTAATTGTCGAGCCAATCATGGGTGAAGCAGGCGTAATCGTGCCGCCAAGTGATTACCTCAAGACTTTGCGTCAATATTGTGACGATAACGGTGCGCTCTTAGTTTTCGATTGCGTGCAGACCGGCATGGGTCGTACCGGAGATTGGTTCGGTTATGAATATTCAGGCGTCAAGCCGGACGTGATTACTTTGGCCAAAGGACTTGGTGGCGGTCTGCCACTTGGCGCAATGATTGCTCTCGGTTCTGCTTCAAAACTTTTTGTTGCAGGCGATCATGGTTCTACTTTTGGTGGAAACCCTGTTGCAACGGCTGCAGCCCTTGCAGTCATTTCCTCCATCGAAAAGGAGAAGATTCTTCCACATGTTGATGAGGTAGGTGAGTATCTCCTTACAGAACTCGCTCTTATCGAAGGGGTTACTGAAGTTCGCGGCGCTGGTTTACTTATTGGATTAACGCTAGATACACCAGTAGCCAAAGCGCTAACGAAGAAATGCCAGGAACTTGGCGCGCTTATCAATGCACCAGGAGATTCAACGATTCGCTTAGCCCCTGCTCTCAACGTCTCTATGAAGCAGGCCCAGAAATTTGTTGCGATTTTCAGCCAAGCTATGAAAGAGGTATCTCATGTCTAGTGTGACTGCTCGTAGAGCAAAGGCGATTGCACTAATTAAGGCAGGTCTCATTCATTCGCAATCAGATTTGGTAAAGCAACTGAAGAAAGCGGGCTTCCCCGTCACTCAAGCAACAGCAAGTCGTGACCTTGAAGAAATTGGGGCAGTTCGCGGACGCTCTTCAAATGGAGAATCTATCTACAAGATTTCAAATAGCGATGATGAATCAATCTCACGCACCATGCCGGTACCTTCAGATCTCATCATCTCTGTTGAGGCGAGCGGAAATCTGGCCGTAGTCCGCACCCCACCCGGGGGAGCGCAGTTACTTGCCAGCTCTCTCGATCATTCCGGGATATCTGAAATTATCGGCACTATTGCAGGTGACGACACGGTTCTCGTTGTATCGAGAAAAGCGGCCGGTGGAGCCCAACTCGCGAAAGAATTGCTCGCTTACGGCGGAATCAAAAGAAGTGGAAGAGGTAGCAAATAATGGCGCTCTGGGGCGGACGTTTTTCTGAAACACCAGCTGATGCTGTCTTTGCACTTTCTCGCAGCGTCCATTTTGACTGGCGACTTGCTCCTTATGACCTACGTTCATCTCTTGCCCACCTAGCCGTCCTTCAGTCGAGCGGTTTGCTCGAAGATTCTGTGGCTGAACCTATTCGTGGCGCGCTAAACGAGCTCATCTCCGAAGTTGCATCAGGAAAATTCACTGCAAACGAAACTGATGAAGATGTACATAGCGCTCTGGAACGTGGATTAACGGAGAAGTTAGGTGCTATCGGAGGCTCTCTTCGCGCTGGTCGTTCACGTAATGACCAAGTAGCAACTGACCTTCGTCTCTACGCCATCGATCACATGATTGAAGTTGCGCAGCAAGTACTTGCCCTCCAGAACGCACTTATTGCAAAGGCATCTGAATATGCAGATGCACCAGCACCGGGTTTTACGCACTTGCAGCATGCTCAGCCAGTTCTCTTCGGTCATGAAATTGCAAAGCATGTCCAAGGATTTTCTCGCGATCTCGATCGTATTCACGATTGGCTTGATCGCGCACTCGTAAGCCCATTGGGTTCAGGAGCGCTGGCTGGTTCTTCGCTACCGCTCTCACCTGAGGTTACGGCCGCGAACCTTGGCTTTACTTCAAGTGCTGCAAACTCAATCGATGGCGTATCTGATCGCGACTTTGTTGCTGAAGCGCTCTTCATTCTTTCCATGGTTGGTATTCACCTTTCTCGCATCGGCGAAGAATGGTGCATCTGGGCCACAACAGAATTCGGTTGGGCGAAGGTTGCTGATGCATATTCAACTGGTTCATCAATCATGCCTCAGAAGAAGAACCCAGATATGGCAGAACTTGCTCGCGGAAAAGCAGGACGCTTAGTAGGAAATCTCACGGGAGTTCTCACGATGTTGAAGGGCTTACCTTTCGCGTATAACCGCGACCTTCAAGAAGATAAAGAACCACTCTTTGATTCAATCGATACCGTACTTCTTGTTCTTCCTGCAGTTACAGGAATGGTTGCAACAACTGATTTTGATCGCGAGAAGATGGCACTTGCGGCTCCACTCGGATTTTCTCTTGCAACAGAGATTGCCGATTACTTAGTTCAGGCAAAAGTTCCATTCGCGCATGCGCACGAAGCTGCCGGTAAATGTGTTGCGCTCTGTGAATCATCAGGTCGCCAACTCCATCAACTAACCGATGCAGAGTTTGCATCGATTCATCCATCGCTGAAGGGCGATGTACGTGATGTGCTAACAGTCCATGGTGCACTTGAATCGCGCACTACAGTGGGCGGTACCTCACCCTCATCCTTTAAGCAGCAGATCAAAGAGTCGACAGCAATTACTGCTGCCTACTTGAAAGAATTCACCGACAAGGCGAAGGCCTTCTCAGAGATGATGGGTGCGTGAAAAACGACATGACTGACCTAATTGATGACCTCAAATGGCGCGGGCTTATCTCGCAGACCACCGATGAGAAGGAGCTTCGCGAGGCTCTTAAGAAGCCAATCACTCTCTATTTAGGCACTGACCCAACTGCGCCCAGCATTCACGTTGGAAACCTTGTAGTACTCCTTGTTCTCCGCCGCTTTCAGTTGGCAGGACACCACACACTGCCATTGGTTGGGGGAGCAACGGGTCTTGTAGGAGATCCAAGCGGTAGAAACGATGAAAGAACACTGAATACGACCGAAGTTGTCGAGCAGTGGGTCAATCGCATTAAAGGCCAACTCTCGAAGTTTATGGACTTTGAAACAAAACAGAATCCAGCAAAGATGGTTAATAACCTCGACTGGACTGCTCCAATGTCCGCCATTGAATTTCTTCGCGATATTGGAAAACACTTCAGTGTTAACCAGATGCTTAATAAGGATTCAGTTTCTACGCGTCTTGAGAAGGATGGAATTTCGTATACTGAGTTTTCCTATCAGGTTCTGCAATCAATGGATTATCTCGAACTTTATCGCCGTTATAACTGCACACTTCAAATCGGTGGTTCAGATCAGTGGGGGAATATCACAGCAGGCCTCGATCTGATTCGTCGCGCAGAAGGAGGAAGTGCGCATGCGCTTACTGTTCCGTTGCTTACAAAAGCAGATGGAACAAAGTTTGGTAAGACTGCAGGCGGCTCAGTGTGGCTTGATCCTGAAATGACATCACCGTATGCCTTCTTCCAATACTGGTTGAACTCTGATGATAAAGATGTCATTAAGTTCATAAAAGTTTTCTCATTCAAATCTCGCGAAGAAATCGAAGCACTCGAGAAAACCCACAATGAAAATCCAGGTGCACGTGAAGCACATCGCGAACTCGCACGTGAATTGACTTCACTCGTTCATAGCCCAGAAATCGCACAACGCGTTGAAGCAGCTGCGCGGGCATTGTTCGGTCAAGGTGACATCACTGAACTTGATGAAGCAACTTTGTCTGCGGCTCTTGCAGAACTTCCACGCACTCAAGTGAAAAGTGGCGAAGAGATTCCAACATGGGTTGATCTCTTAGCAGCCACTGGCGTAGTTGACTCAAAATCTGCTGCCAGACGCATCGTCAAAGAAGGTGGCGCATATCTCAATAATGAGAAGATCTCGGGCGAAGATTTCCGCCTCGAAAAAAGCCACTTTTTATGCGGAAAATATGCAGTTTTACGTAAGGGCAAGAGAGACTTGGCTGCAGTCGAGCTCATTTAAGTAAATTTCTACCTCGAAAAACCTCACTTTTTACGCATAAAAGTGGGGTTTTTTCGTATTTCGCCCATAATCGACCATTTCAGGGCGATCGCCAGGACCCCGATTTGACCTGTATGGGGGAGCCACCTATAGTTACGCTCCTTGCTGTGGAACGGACACGAAAGTGGTCGTACAGCATTACTTCCCGATCTAGGCCATTACCGCCGTTTTGACGTGCGCGTAGCCATGGACTAGATTTGGCGGTCTGCCCTGAAAAGT
>CAZAET010000019.1:0-8628 GCA_964484215.1 uncultured Candidatus Planktophila sp.
CACCGCGCCCTGCAGCTCCAGTTGCATCCCCACTTCGCGGAACAACAGTGACAATGTCGCGACTTCGCAAGGTCATTGCAGCGCGCATGGTCGAATCCCTTCAAGTGTCAGCTCAGCTCACTACGGTCATTGAAGTAGATGTGACAAAGATTGCTCGACTCCGCGATCGCTCAAAGGCAACTTTCGAAGCACGTGAAGGCGTCAAGCTCTCATTCCTTCCATTCTTTGCAGTAGCCGTTTGCGAAGCGTTGAAGCAGCACCCAGTTCTCAACTCATCTGTCGAAGGTGATCAGATTATTTATCACGGTGCAGAACACCTTGGTATCGCAGTCGACACCGAACGCGGTCTCTTGGTTCCTGTCATTCACAATGCTGGCGACCTCAACATGGGTGGCGTTGCTCGCAAGATTGCAGATCTTGCAGCTCGCACACGCGATAACAAGGTAACTCCAGATGAACTCGGTGGCGGAACATTTACTCTTACAAACACTGGTTCACGTGGTGCACTCTTTGATACTCCCATCATTAATCAACCACAGGTAGCAATCCTTGGACTCGGCGCAGTTGTGAAGCGTCCAATGGTTGTTAAGGGCGAAGACGGTGGCGAGACAATTGCTATCCGTTCAATGGTATATCTCGGACTTTCATACGATCACCGTGTCGTAGATGGTGCGGATGCAGCTCGTTTCTTGGTCACTCTTAAAGAGCGCCTCGAAGGTGGAGCATTCGAAGCTGATTTGGGTCTCTAAGGTTCATGTCAGTTCCACAACGCATCGCGATTACCGGTGCATCAGGGCTTATCGGAACCGCACTAGTTGGCCATCTAAAGAGCGAAGGCCACACGGTTCAGCGTTTTGTACGTCGCCCTGTTGTCGCACCTGATGAAATTCAGTGGGATCCAAAGACAGGTTACGTAGATATCGAAGCGCTTCGCGGAGTAGATGCAATCATCCATTTAGCGGGCGTCGGTGTTGGCGATAAGCGTTGGAGCAAGAAGTACAAATCTGAAATTCTTAACTCGCGCTTACTCGGCACAACTGCCATCGCGCACGCAGTTAATGAAGTTAAGCCACAGGTTTTTATTTCAGCTAGCGCTATCGGTTGGTATGGCGAATCAGGCAATCGCTCAGTCGTTGAATCAGATCGCGTCGGAGATGACTTCCTTGCCGCCGTTTGTCGCGAATGGGAAGGTGCCGCGGACCTCGTGACTGATGTTCGCACCGTCAAGATTCGTACTGGCCTTGTCCTTGACCCAACTGGTGGCGCACTAGGAAAGATGCTTCCGCTCTTTCGCTTAGGCCTCGGTGGAAAACTTGGAAACGGTAAGCAGTGGTGGTCTTGGATCACTTTGCACGATGTTATTCGCGCTATTACCTTTCTACTAGAAAATAAAGTTTCGGGTCCTGTAAATCTAACTTCTCCGAATCCAGTTACTAATCAAGAGTTCACCTCAGCTCTTGCTCGCGCAATGCATCGCCCTGCGCTCTTCCCAGCGCCTGCGATTGCACTCAAGATTGCACTCGGCGGATTTTCATCTGAAATTTTGGGAAGTAAGAAGGTTATGCCGCAAGCACTTACCGATGCCGGATTTACATGGGATTACCCACACATCACCAACGCTCTTACCGCTCTAATTCAGGAGTAACTCCTGCGCTGCCAAGCGTCCTGACAAGAGTGCACCATTCTGTGATGGCGCCGTTGTGTAATCTCCTGCGACAAAAAGATTATCTGCAACCTTTGCAGAGTTAATTCCCTGCTTCCCAATGCCGAATATTGGAAGAGATTTTGGAATCTCGTACTTAGCAATCAGCGCCCAATCAGATGTTGATACGCCCCACATAATCGCAAGGTGTCGACGCACCTCAGATTCAGATGCAAATTCGATTGTTGTTGATGAGAGCAGAGTCTTTCCTATGGGTGCATACGTTGGAACCATATTTGAAATCGCAATCGAGTTAATGACTGGTCCTCGTGATTGTCCATCAATTAGAAGGCGATTAGATAGCGTCATCTCCATGGGGACCTCGTGATACCACGTTGTACTCGAAGCAAGTTTTGGCACGTTTGGAATATCTAGCAGTTGGGCTGCAGTAGTTAAATCAGCTGCAACTATGACCGCATCTGCCTTCAGATCATCCAGTGAATCAATCCGAGTGTTGAGATGAATTGAGCGAACCCGTTGAGCCAGTGCTTTTGGTAACTCCCCCGCACCATGTGCTGGCAAGCCAGGTCTACCGGAGATAAACGAGCGAACAATCTCTTTACCACTTACTGCATCTACCTTTGCCGGAGAGGTAAGAAATACACCTGATAAGAATGGTTTGAGTACACGTTGATATAGATCGCCGTACTGAGAAAGTTCATCTTCAACAGAGCGCCCTTGCTTCGAAGCGCTGGTCAAATAACCGATAAAGCGCAGCTTTGTAAAGATTGAACCGGTAGCAGGGTTGAAAGCAGAGAAAAGGCTTTCGCGAGGATCGCCCAGCGTGACAGTCATTTCATCAAGAGAGATATCAACAGAACGAGATGCTTCAACAAAGTTCAAATTTGGAACGACATCGAGGTGCACCAACTCTGGGTAGCGCGAGTTAATGAGCTGGAAACCTCTATCGAGTCGGTATCCATCAATCAGATCTGTTGCGACTCGACCGCCTACGCGATCTGAGGATTCGTAGACATCAACTTCACAACCCGCATCCTGCAGAGTGATTGCTGCACTGAGACCAGCAAGTCCTGCCCCGATGATTGCAACTTTCTTATCGGACACTGATTTCACGCGCCTTATCGATAATTGTTGCAACTGCAAGAATTTGTTCGCGAGTTACTGGCATTGAACCTTTACCCTCGAGGGCATCACGTACTGCTAAATAGAAGTAACCGTAATTTCCAGGTACTGCTTGGATCTCTTCGCGCTGATCACCGCGTTGAATGTAAGCCTTTGATGCGGTTGGTTCTTTCCAAATTCCACCTTCAGGGAAATTACCTGCTCGCAATAGCGCTTCTTGTGGGTCAAGATCTTCAATAACCAGAGCACCTTCAGTACCTAGAACGCGCACTCGCGGACCTGTTGATCCTGAAATAGCGCTGACCGAACAGTATGAATCAACGCCAGAATGATGACGAAGATTGAGAACGACATCATCTTCTGACTCACCACGAATCTTTCGAATACTTGCGTAAGTAAGGTCAGCAGCTCCGAAACAATCAAGGGCGGTGGAGAGTAAATGTGTTTGAAGATCGAGCAGTAGACCTCCACCTTCGTCAGGTGTGAGATTCTCTCGCCATGCAGTCGGGTTGAGCTGAGGGCGGTAACGCTCGAACCGTGAATCCATTCTGAAAACTTTGCCAATGAGGCCGTTTGCCGCAACCTTCTTAATAGTGAGTGAATCGCTATCCCATTGACGGTTATAGAAAGCGGTGACCGGTACTCCTGATTTTTCGCTCGCATCAAGAATGCGCAGAGTTTCGGCAACCGTGCGTCCCATGGGCTTTTCAACGACGACAGGGATTCCTGCGCTTATTGCAGCAAGTGCATGTTCGCAGTGGGCTGCGTTAGCTGTTGCGATCACAACTAAGTCAAGGTCCTGTGCAAGAAAGTCTGTGAGGTTTTCAGTGACTTTAACTAAGGGGAAATCTTCCTTGGCTTGCCGTGCACGCGTTGAATTGCCGGTTAGAACTGAGGCAACCTCAAATCCGCACCCTTTAAGCAATGGTGCATGAAAAGATCGACCTGCAAGTCCGTAACCAGCAATACCAACGCGCATATAAAGATTACTTATTCTGCAACTTAGATGGCCACCAGATCTTTGGACCAATCTCGTGGACCAGCGCTGGAACCAAGATTGAACGAACGATGATGGTGTCGAGCAAGACTCCGAAGGCCACCGCAAAACCAAGCTCTGCAAGAGGAACGAGTGGAAGAAGACCGAGCACGGCAAAAGTTGCCGCAAGGACGATTCCAGCAGATGTAATAACTGCACCTGTAACAGTAAGTCCCTTAATGACGCCTGCTCGAGTACCAATCTTCATTGATTCTTCGCGAACGCGAGTCATCAAGAAGATGTTGTAGTCAATACCGAGAGCGACAAGGAAGATGAAGGCGAAGAGCGGGAATGATGTATCTCCCCCTGCAAAGCCAAATACATGGTTGAAGACGAGTGCACAGACACCTAGCGTTGCAAAGTAAGAGAGAAGAACTGTGCCGAGCAACAGTGCTGCACTTAAAATGCTTCGAAGAAGTAGACCCAGAATGAGAGTGATTGCAATAAGAATCAAAGGAATGATTGTCTTATTGTCACGATCATTTGCAGTTCGCACATCGAAGTAGACGGCACTTGTTCCACCAACGAGAGATGTGGAATCTGCTTCATGTGCCAATCGACGAATTTCAGGAATATCGTTTCCTGCTTCGACGCTATCGGGTGCCTTATCGAGGGTCACGTTAAGAATTGCTCTATTACCGACGACTTTTACTGCAGGAAGTGGCTGTCCAGGAACAGGAATTCCATCAAGTTGCGGTGAAACATCTGTCACGCCTGGGGCGCTCTTCAGTGCTGCAGAGACTGCCCCGATCTTGTCGACGTTGACGACAACCTGAGTTGGGTCTCCTTCTCCACCTGGGAAGTGCTTAGTAAGCAGCTTCTGACCCACAACAGATTCGGGCTTTCCTGTAAATGTATCGACAGTTCCGATTCCATCTGCCTTAAGAGTTGTTGAAGCAAATGCAAAGAGCAGGAGTACTGAGCCTGAGATAACCCACGCCTTGCGCGGATTGCGATCGATTACGTTGCCGACCTTTGACCAGGTACCTGTCATGACATGGTCATCGCCATCATTGCGAGGAATACGAGGCCAGAAAATCCAGCGACCAAAGAGAAGGAGGAGCGCAGGAAGCAAGGTAAGAATCGTGATCATCGCGCAGACAATGCCGATTGCACCGATTGGTCCAAGTCCTGCTGTATTTGTAAGCTGGCTGAACAAGAGAATGAGAAGTGAAATGGAAACTGTGGAACCGGAAGCAATGATTGGTTCCCAGACACCCTTGTAGGCAGCCTTCATCGCGGCGAATCGATCCTCGTGGTGATGAAGTTCTTCTCGATAACATGCAATTAGAAGAAGTGCGTAATCAGTTGCGGCGCCGATAACAAGTACAGAAAGGATTCCCTGAGACTGACCATCAACATCGATGATGTCTCGCTTGGCCAAGAGGTAAACAATTCCTCCTGCCATCGTGAGTGCGAATAGCGCTGACAGAAGCGGAATTACCCAGAGAATTGGTGATCGATACACAACAATCAAAATGACTGCAACTACAGCTAGCGTTGTGAGCAAGAGCGTCGAGTCGATACTTCCAAATGCACCGAAGAGATCGCCAAGAAGACCCGCGGGTCCAGTTACGTAATGAGTGACTCCATTAGCTTCAGCCAGCGGTGTTACATCTTCGCGAAGGGCTTCAACGATCGCCGGAAGAACAGGTTCATCATTGGGCAATAAGAGTGAAATTGCATTTCCATCAAGTGGAACGTTGGCAAGAATTGCTTCGCCATCTTGTGATGGAAATACAGAGATAGCCTGATCTGGGGCTAGGTAATCAGAAATCTTCGCAGTGGTTCCTGCAAGTGTGAGTGAACCGACGCCAGCCATATGGGACTGAATATTTGCCAAGACTTCTGGCTTTACCGCACCCTCAAAGAGAATAAGTGTTGGGAAGCTGAACGAATCTCCTGCAGAGAATTTTTGAATCTCATCAGATGCAAGTGTGGCTTCGGCACCCTTAGGCAAGAAAGAGGAATTGTTATTCTCCTGAACCGAGGTGAGCTTTCCAAAGAGTGGACCGAAGACGCCTGTGAGAACGAACCAGACGATGACGACCAACATTGCGAGAGCAAATGGCTTACGAGATTTCTGAGCAGTAATTGTTGACACGATAGATCAGGCCTTTCGGGCTTCTTATGAGCGTAATTCGCGAGAGCGCTAGCCTACCTTTAGGCTGTACCCGTGCCCGTTGTAAGCGCTTCATCTGAATCAGATATTTCTCACTCCCCCTTGGCGATTCAGCGCGCAGGTCTGATTGAGTACGCAATAGCTCTCGACACTCAACGACTTATTCATAAAGAAGTAGCCGAAGGTGTTCGCCCCAACACCCTTCTGCTTCTTGAGCATCCTTCTGTCTACACGGCCGGAAAGAGAACGAGCGAATCCGAAAAGCCTCATGATGGAACT
Organism: uncultured Candidatus Planktophila sp.; assembly: GCA_964484215.1. Classification (GTDB taxonomy): domain Bacteria; phylum Actinomycetota; class Actinomycetes; order Nanopelagicales; family Nanopelagicaceae; genus Planktophila. The sequence continues at coordinate 6,223 of CAZAET010000019.1, forward strand.
CCAGTAATAAATGTAGATCGCGGCGGAAAAATCACATGGCATGGTCCTGGCCAGCTCGTTGGCTACCCCATCGTTAAATTGGCAAAGCCCACCGAGCTCGTTGGTTTCGTTCGCGAAATTGAGTCCGGTCTTATCCGAGTATGCGGTGAATTTGGGCTTGAAACCCAGAGGGTTGATGGCCGTTCGGGTGTGTGGGTCTGTGATGAGAAGGGCGAAAGAAAGATAGCCGCCATTGGTATACGCGTAGCAACCGTCGTATCCATGCATGGCTTCGCTCTGAACGTGAATCCAGACCTGACTGAATTCAATAGAATCATCCCCTGCGGGATTGAAGATGCTTCGGTGACTTCGATGCAGCAAGAACTTGGTCGGGACATTTATATAGATGAAGTGGCTCCGGTCGTTGAGAAGTATCTCTACGAGACATTGGTAAAGGTGAGCGCATGACTATTGCACCCGAAGGTCGCAAACTTCTGCGCATCGAAGCTCGTAATACTGAGACTCCCATTGAACGTAAACCCGAGTGGATCAAGACCCGCGCAAATATGGGTCCCGAATACACACGTCTTCGTTCTCTCGTAAAGAGCGAAGGACTGCATACTGTCTGCCAAGAAGCAGCGTGTCCAAATATCTTTGAATGTTGGGAGGATAAGGAAGCCACTTTCCTTATCGGAGGCGAGCGTTGTACTCGTCGTTGCGATTTCTGCAATATTGATACTGGAAAACCTGACCCCCTTGATCGCGATGAACCACGCCGCGTAGCTGAATCCGTTCAAGCTATGGGGCTGAAGTACGCAACTATTACTGGTGTTACTCGCGATGATCTTGAAGATGAAGGTGCGTGGTTATACGCAGAAACTATTCGCAAGGTACATGAACTCAATCCTGGAACTGGCGTTGAAATGCTTGCACCGGATTTCAGTGGCAACCCTGTCTATCTCAACGAAGTCTTCGAAACTCGTCCAGAAGTATTTGCACATAACTTGGAGACCGTTCCACGTATCTTCAAACGCATTCGCCCTGCATTTACCTACGAACGTTCACTTAACGTCATTACACAAGCCCGTGAATTTGGCTTGATTACTAAGTCCAATCTCATCCTTGGCCTCGGAGAAACTCGCGAGGAAATTTCACAGGCGCTCGTTGATCTTCATGCAGCTGGCTGTGACCTCATCACCATTACTCAATATCTACGCCCTACAAATAAGCACCATCCAGTCGAACGTTGGGTAAAGCCTGATGAGTTCGTCGAGCTTGCGAAGGAAGCGGAAGATATTGGCTTTAGCGGTGTCATGAGTGGCCCACTTGTGCGCAGCTCTTACCGCGCTGGTCGCCTTTACAAGCAAGCGCAAGAAAAGCGAAGCTTGCGTGGCTGATCTCGTCTATCCACCAGTAATCGTTGCCATCAAAGCGTTCTGGCGTTACTTGGGACTGCAATTTGATTTTCAAGGCGAAGAGAACATTCCACGTGATGGTGGATCAATTCTGGCAATCAATCACATTGGCTATTTAGATTTCGCACTCACTGGGACCGCTGCACTTCCAGCTGGTCGTTATGTTCGCTTTATGGCAAAGAAGGAAATTTTTGATAACAAATTAGCTGGACCACTCATGCGCGGAATGCACCACATCTGTGTTGATCGCTCAAATGGTTCCGCCTCCTTCGTCACGGCGCTTCGCGCTCTTCGCGCAGGTGAAATAATTGGAATCTTTCCTGAAGGAACTATCTCCGTAAGTTTTGAAATTAAGGAACTTAAATCTGGCGCGGTTCGTTTAGCTATGGGTGCCGGCGTTCCAGTAATTCCCACAATTGTCTGGGGATCACAGCGAATCTGGACTAAGAAGGTCAAGCGAGATCTACGTCGTAAAAATGTGCCCATAACTGTGGCTTTTGGAGAACCTCTCTTCTTTGATAAGAAATCTGATGTCGAGGCGGGCGAGAAGCTTCTTCGCGAAACAATGCTCGCGATGCTCCATGAAGTACAGGAAAAGTATCCAGATTCACATGAAGGACAGCGCTGGGCGCCTGCGCGCCTTGGTGGTACAGCCCCTGCTCCCCTAAACTAACGCGCATGTTTAAGAAGAAAAATAAAGAAGCAAAGATCAAGACTCCTCGTTTTCAGACATTTCGTGATGCCTATAACGTCACCAAATCTGTAAAGCCATGGATTGGTATCGCCCTCATCGCAATCTTTTTACTAGTACTCGTAGTGGGCATTTCACTTGGCTTTATCTTTGATCATCCTATTTACGGTGGATTCGTAACGATCCCACTTGCAGCCCTCGCTGCCATGTTCTTCTTTACTCGCATTGCAGGTTCTGCCGCTTACTCTTCAATTGAAGGACAAATCGGAGCAGGTGCAAGCGTCCTTATGGCTATCCGTAAGGGATGGACTACTACTCCGG
>CAZAET010000019.1:8728-10803 GCA_964484215.1 uncultured Candidatus Planktophila sp.
GGAGCAGGTGCAAGCGTCCTTATGGCTATCCGTAAGGGATGGACTACTACTCCGGCCGTTGCAGTAAATCGCCAACAAGATATGGTCCACCGCAGCGTTGGACGTGCTGGAATCGTTCTTACAGGTGAAGGCGGATTTGCAGTTCGCCAGATGCTTCAAGATGAGAAGCGAAAGTCTGAGCGATTCGCACCAGGTGTTCCAATCATTGAGGTTTACGTGGGCGATGGAGATGGACAGGTTCCTATCCGCAAATTACAGAAGCACCTCGCCAAGCTTCCCAAGAAATTGTCGGCTCATCAGATGCGTGAGGTACGTGCGCGCCTTAAGGCCGTTGGCGGAATGTCGCTTCCTATTCCAAAAGGACCAATGCCTAAAGGAACAAAGATTCGCTAATTACCTTCTTGTTGCCTTCTTAAAACCAAGACGGTATTTGAAAAACGTTCATTAATTCCGCGGCCGTTTTCATCAAATGTAATTGCGGTTATGAGCGGGAGAAGTAGCGCAGTTCGAATCAAGGACTGAATCGGCGTCACAGCACCACCATCTGAAAAACGGACCACCTTGAGACCTACGAGGCGGTGGCCAAATGAAGATCCCCCAAGAGCGACGAATATCGAGTATTCGGCGAAGAGCAGTATGAGGACGGGAATTCGGGCCTGCGGAACACGATCAGTGAAGGAGCCACCACCGGCAAAGAAGCCGAGAGCGATGGCGTAGCAAGCCAGCCAATCCAGAGAAATTCCAAGTAGGCGTCGACCTTGGCTCACGCGTGGATACATGGCCGAAGCCTATCCCCAGGCGCCCGCAGGTGCGATGTGAGCCATTCGACGATGATGTAACACAGTTGTAACACCAAAATTATGACATTTTTACTCGGGCAAACTAGCCTTCACTCCATCAGCGGTACTCAATGATGAGGCAGCTGGGCGATTCAGCCTCAATTGGAGTACTAATATGTTTAAGAATTCTTCAGAGATTTTTGCATACATTAAGAAGGAAGATGTAAAGCTCGTTGACGTTCGCTTTACAGATCTTCCAGGAATTCAGCACCACTTCAACGTTCCTGTTGAATCATTCGATGAAGCTGTCTTCACAGATGGTCTTATGTTCGATGGTTCATCAATTCGCGGATTCCAGTCAATCCACGAATCAGATATGAAGTTGCTTCCAGTTCCAGAGTCAGCATTCATTGATCCATTCCGTCTTGAAAAGACTTTGGTCATCATCTTCTCTGTTCACAACCCTTCAGATAACACTCCTTACTCACGCGACCCACGTGGCGTAGTAAAGAAGGCTGTCGATTTCTTGAAGTCAACAGGTATTGCAGATCAGGCATTCTTTGCTCCTGAAGCAGAGTTCTACGTATTCGATGCAATTCGCTTTAAGACCGGAATCAATGAGGCATACCACCACATCGATTCATATGAAGGTTCATGGAATACAGGAATCGTTGCAGATCCAGATGGAACACCAAACCGTGGTTATCGCACACGCGTTAAGGGTGGCTACTTCCCTGTCTCTCCAACAGATCAGTTCGCCGATCTTCGTGACGAAATGGTTATGGAACTTGGTCGCGCAGGTCTTCAAGTTGAGCGTTCACACCACGAGGTTGGAACTGCTGGACAGATGGAGATCAACTACAAGTTCACCGACATTCTTACTGCAGGCGATGAATTGATGAAGTTTAAGTACATCATTCGTAACGTTGCATGGGAAGGCGGCAAGACCGCAACATTTATGCCAAAGCCACTCTTCGGAGATAACGGTTCAGGTATGCACGTTCACCAATCACTCTGGAAAGATGGCAAGCCACTCTTCTTCGAAGCTGGCACATATGGCGATCTCTCAGATATGGCACGTTGGTACATCGGTGGTCTCTTGAAGCACGCTCCATCACTTCTTGCATTCACCAACCCAACAGTGAACTCATACCGCCGCTTGGTTCCAGGGTATGAAGCGCCAGTAAACCTTGTTTACTCAGCTCGTAACCGTTCTGCATGTATCCGTATTCCAATTACTGGTTCATCACCAAAGGCAAAGCGTGTTGAATTCCGTTGTCCAGATCCATCATCAAA
>CAZAET010000020.1:0-1394 GCA_964484215.1 uncultured Candidatus Planktophila sp.
TATCGAACCAAGAAAGAGCGAACACTTCAAACGCGTTCATTTGCGATTCTCACCGTTATAGTCCTTGCCATTGCGGCAGTTATCAGCGTCCGAGCAATTGGAATAGCCAATGATCAACGTGCAAAGCTAGAAGCTTCGCTAACGTCAGAACCTTCAGCGGTGGAACAAGTAACTACCGGTGGGCTCTGGGTAACAGGTGACTCAGTCATCTTGGGTATTCGTGCGTCACTTGGAGAGAACGCACCCATTGCCATCATGAACGCACGCATCGGTCGACAAGCTGGCGAGCTTCTTGAGGTGATGAAGGTCGATCTTGCCAACGCCGCTGACTCCCCCGTCATCTTCAATCTTGGCAACAACAATGCTCTAGTCCGCGAACAGGTCCGTGAGATATTTGAGCTACTAAAAAACCAGCCTCAAATTATCGTTGTAAATACGGCAGTTCCGCGTCCATGGCGTGCGGCCAATAATGAGCTCATCAATGAGGTTGCTTCTCAATACTCAAATGCAACTGTTGTTGATTGGAGTGCGATTTCTGAAGGCCATCCTGAATATTTCGCACCCGATGGAGTGCATCTCGTGCCTACCGGCGTTTCGGTCTATGTCGCAGAGATAGTAAAACTACTTAAGTAATTTGTGGCAAAGAAAAATCCCCACCCGATTAACGGATGGGGATTTTTCTTACTTATGAATTATTCGAACTGACCTGCGAATCCAAACGCCTTCGCAGCACCTTCAGCGCCATCTGCATAAACAGCTGTTACGCGGAATGATGTTGAACCTTCTTCTGAAGTCTTTGCAAACTCAGATGAAAGCGTTGTTGCTGAAACCTCTGAGACGACCTTCCATGCTCCCATATTTGAGCGAGTCTCAACCTTGTAACCCTTCACATCTCCAGCTGGCGCCTTCCATGTAATGACCATTACCGACTTCGAACTATCTTTCCAATTTCCAATGAAGCGTGATGGTGCTTCACCTGAAGCAACTTCGGTTGCTTCAGGATCTGTTGCCTCTGCAGACTCTGTTGCCATTGGCTCTGCAGACGCTTCAATCGAAGGCTCTACTGCGGGAGCTGCATCATCAGAATCCTTGTTTGAGTTTGAAATAACAATGGCCGCAAGAAGAACTACTCCGACCAGCACTGCAAGCAGAGTCTTACTTGAAGATCCCTGACGTGGTGCTGCAGATGGCTTTGCTGGCGCCTTTGCAGGAGCTGGCTTTGCAGTTGGAGTTGTTGAAACATTCACGCGTGCTGATCCAGTTGCTGGAACTGGAGGAACAACAAGCTTTGTCGCTGCCTTCTTCGCAGGAGACTTCTTCACAGCCTTCTTAACGGTTGCCTTCTTCGCTACAGCCTTTTTGGTTGTGGTCTTCTTCTTTGCAACTGCCTTCTT
>CAZAET010000020.1:1494-9702 GCA_964484215.1 uncultured Candidatus Planktophila sp.
CTTCTTCTTCGCCGCTGTCTTCTTTGCAGGAGACTTCTTGGCTACTGACTTCTTTGCGACCTTCTTAGGCGCAGACTTTTTAGCCGTTGTCTTCTTGGCTGCTGTCTTCTTTTTTACTGCCACGGTATATCTCCTTGAGTTATGAAACGGTGGAATATAAGGAAAGTTTAACCTAGGGATTTGAGCAAAGTGATCACATGCGGTGCTATTGCTCGGAGTGATTTTCCGCGATGGCTAATCGCATCCTTCTCTTCTGCGCTCATTTGTGCGCTGGAGAGCTCCAATCCATCTGGTCTAAAGATTGGGTCGTAACCAAATCCTTGTTCGCCAATTGGTGCGCGCAGAATCCAGCCGTCGAAGTGGGCTTCCTCGCAATGGCTTCTGCCATCAGGAAGATAGAGAGCTGCAACGCAGGTGAAGTGTGCGCTTCGTTTTTCATCTGGAATATCTGCTAATTGTTCTAAGACCTTTGCAGTATTTGCTGCATCATCTCCATGGTTTCCAGCCCATCGAGCGGAGAAAATTCCGGGATCACCATTAAGTGCATCAACACAGAGTCCGCTGTCATCCGCAATTGCAGGAATCCCTGTTGCAATAGACATTTCTCGCGCCTTCTTCAAAGCATTCGCTTCGAAGGTAGCTCCGTCTTCAATGACATCATGTAAATCTGGAAATTGATCAAGACCTACTAAATCAATTTCACCGGGAGCAACCGCGTCCAGGATGCGGCGGAACTCTTCAATCTTTCCTTTATTGCGCGTTGCAAGTAAGAGCTTATGTGCCATTTACTTTGCGAGAGCTTGCTTCTGGAGTTCAGTAAGGGTTGCAGATCCTGCAACTGCCAAGTCAAGAAGTGAATCAAGGAGCGCGCGATCAAATGGAGCACCTTCAGCAGTTCCCTGCACCTCAATAAATCGACCATCGCCTGAACAGACAACGTTCATATCTGTTTCAGCACGGACATCTTCTTCGTAGCAGAGATCAAGCATTGGAACTCCATCAATAATGCCGACGCTTACTGCTGCCACTGAATCAGCAAGTGGCTTTGCCCCTGCCTTCACATGTCCTTCTTTTTGTGCCCATGAGATTGCATCAGCGAGTGCGACATATGCACCTGTTATTGCTGCTGTTCGAGTTCCGCCATCTGCTTGCAAAACATCGCAGTCAATAACGATTGTATTTTCGCCAAGTTCCTTCATATCAACGATGCCGCGTAATGAACGTCCGATGAGGCGAGAAATTTCTTGTGTGCGGCCACCCAACTTGCCCTTAACACTTTCACGATCTGAACGTGTATGTGTTGCGCGCGGAAGCATTGAATACTCAGATGTAACCCAGCCATTGCCGGAATCCTTAAGCCAACGAGGAACACCTGGGGTAAAGGATGCAACACAGAGAACGCGAGTCTTTCCGAATTCAACAAGCACAGAACCTTCGGCATGATCGAGCCAACCTCGTGTGATCTTGATATCGCGAAGTTGATCTACTGATCGTCCATCGTTGCGTGCCATGTCATGCCCCATTTTCTGAATGTATTGGTATTAGAGAACTTGATGTTGAACAGAACCTACTTCAGGTCCTAAGAAGCGTCGTGCAAGTACTTCAAAAGCTTTGGCATCGCCAGTGGCGAGAAAACGGTGTGAAGCAGGTGTCTCTGATGGCTGACGCAAGAGTGAATTTTCAACGAGAACGCGGTAGAGATCTTTTGCCGTCTCTTCGGCGCTGGAAACAAGTGAAACTCCATTACCCATTACATAAGAAATGACACCTGTAAGAAGTGGGTAGTGAGTACAACCGAGAACCAAGGTGTCGACCTCAGCATCAATCATCGGCTGTAAGTACTCACGTGCGACTTTAGTGATTGCATCTCCCGAAGTTTCACCACGTTCGACATATTCAACAAAGAGTGGGCAAGCAATGGATTCAATTTTTAGCTGGGGCGCTGCAGCAAATGCATCGAGATAAGCCTTCGATTCAATTGTTGCTCTAGTTCCGATTACACCAACTTTTCCTGAGCGAGTAGCCGCTACAGCGCGACGAACTGCAGGCTGAATAACTTCAACGACTGGAACTGAATAACGCTCACGTGCATCACGCAACATGGCAGCACTTGCAGTGTTGCAGGCAATAACCAGAGCTTTCACACCTTGATCGACAAGGAAGTCGAGAGTTTCGAGTGCAAAGTCACGAACTTCAGCGAGTGGACGAGGGCCATAAGGTCCGCGAGCGGTGTCGCCAATGTAGAGAGTTGATTCATTGGGAAGCTGATCGAGAATTGCGCGGGCTACAGTGAGTCCGCCGACGCCAGAATCGAAGATACCGATTGGCGCGTTACTCATGGAATAAGTCTAACCGTGAGAAGGCGTTAAGCCCAAAGAGTGCCGTCGAGCCCTTCAGTTGCCGCTTCAATTTGCGAGCCATAAACGCCTGTAGATAAGTATTTCCAGCCTGCATCGCAGACGATGAATGCAATATCAGCATCTCGTCCATCGCGAATTGCTTCGTTGCCCATAGCAATTGCTGCATGAAGAATTGCACCTGTTGAAATGCCTGCAAAAATTCCTTCGACTTCAAGTAATTCACGTACGCGCTTTACTGAATCTTCTGCACCTACAGAGAAGCGACGAGTTAATACTGTTGCATCGTAAAGTTCTGGAACAAAACCTTCATCAATATTACGAAGTCCGTATACAAGTTCTCCGTAACGAGGTTCAGCGGCAATGATCTGAACATCTGGATTCTGTTCGCGAAGATAGCGACCAGCGCCCATGAGTGTTCCGGTGGTGCCAAGGCCAGCTACAAAGTGAGTAATTGTTGGAAGATCTTTGAAAATTTCTGGGCCAGTGCCGTTGTAATGCGCTGCTGTATTTGCAGGGTTTCCATATTGATACAGAAATACGTAGGTTGGATTCTGTGCTGCTATCTCTTTCGCTACACGAACTGCTTCGTTTGAACCGCCAGCTGCAGGTGAAGAGATGATCTCTGCTCCCCACATCTCAAGCAGTTGGCGACGTTCAGGGCTTGTGTTCTCTGGCATCACGCAGATGAGTTTGTAGCCGCGCACCTTTGCAGCCATGGCGAGTGAGATTCCTGTGTTGCCACTTGTTGGTTCAAGAATTATTGAGCCGGGCTTAAGTAAGCCATCTTTTTCTGCAGCTTCAATCATGGAGAGCGCTGTGCGATCTTTAATTGAACCAGTTGGATTTCGATCTTCCATCTTTGCCCACAGACGCACATTGGGTGCTGGTGAAAGTCGAGGAAGGCCAATAAGCGGTGTATTACCTACCGACGATTCGAGAGAGTCGTAACGTGCCAAAATTATCCGCCAGCGACTGCAGGCAAAATTGTTATGGAGTCGCCATCTTTAATCTGCGCTTCAAGTCCACCAAGAAAACGAACATCTTCATCGTTGACGTAGACGTTGATGAAGCGACGAAGGGCTCCGTTTTCAAGAAGGCGTTCTCCGAGACCGGCGTACTGCGCATCGAGATCTGCAATAACTGCAGAGAGGGTTGCACCAGATGCCTCAACGGACTTTTGGTCCTTGGTGTATGGGCGCAAAATTGTTGGGATACGTACGTCGATTGCCATAGTCGTAATTATGTCGAAAAAGAGCTGTGAACTCTAATTGAAATATCAGTCGGTAATTGTGACGGGTTCCTCGGTGACTACGCCGTCGATGATGCGATATGAGCGAAACTCTGTTGCAGGTGCAATCTCTTCGCGTGTAGAGACCAGCACATAATGCGCACCTGGCTCGCCCGCATAGGCGATATCTGTGCGAGATGGGTAGGCCTCAGTCTCAGTGTGTGAGTGATAGATGACGACAATCTCTTCGTCGTTGTCATCAACCTCGCGGTAGAGAGCAAGGAGATCTTTCGGATCAAATTCATAGAAAGTTGGAGAGTGCGCTGCGTTGAGCATTGGCTTATGGCGAAGTGCTTTGTCAGAGCCAGCTGGGCCGAGGATTACACCGCAACATTCATCGGGATATTCAGCGCGCGACTGTTCGAGGATTGCATCAACAAATGTGCGTGAAATCTCGAGTGACATATCAGAATCCTACACAAGAATTTATAGTGGAGAGAACTTACGAGTTACCGAGCTGTGATTCTTCATCTTCATCAGCATCATCAATCAGGGCTGATAGCAAAGTCTCTTGTAGCCAACCCAACCATGTGTAGACCGCATAGACACCTCGCAATGGATCATCAGGAGCTAAGAGTTCGAGCTCTTCATGCGAATTGTTCTGCACCTTTAATCTGACGCCGAGTGCAAGTCGAATATCGTTTATCGCGCCAAGCCAGGCATTTGCATTGTCATGATCAAGATCGATGACACCATCATCGGAAGATTTCAAATGAATACGCATTGAAATTGCATGCGCTTGTTTCTTCTGGCGCAAAGTAGCTTCTGTGTATCTTCTAAATTCAGATGCATCCACTTGATCTGCATAGGCATTGGGGAGCAAGCGGTGAAGGACTTCATCTTCTGGTGGAGAATCGTGTGAGGTAATTCCAACCATCGCCGCCAGTGGGTCATCGTGGCCATGATCATGACGTTCGGCCAGCAACTCAATGATTTGCTCGCAGAGATTGAGGAGAACTTCCTTTTCACTGTCAGCGAATGTCGCCACATATGAGTGATCTCCGTGGCGCTTAAATCCTTCGGTAGCGGTCATAGTTGATCGCCGCGTTGCAAGGTGGCCCAGAGTCCATATTCGTGAAGACGTGCCACATCATGTTCCATCTCTTCACGGCTACCCGTAGAAACAATGGCCTTGCCATCATTATGGACTTGCAGCATCAACTCGGTTGCGCGTGCTTTCGAATATCCGAAGAGCTCCATGAAGACATAGACCACATACGTTTGAAGGTTCACCGGGTCATCCCAGACGATGGTGACCCAAGGTGTATCGCCAGAAAAGATTGCACGAATCTCTTCTTCGATTTTATCTGCAGTCTTTACCATCACCGGACAATGATATTAAAGGTTGGGCTACTGACAACGTTCCAGAGCGAATCTGCAGCAACTGTTACACGCAGCGGGATAACTCCTCGTGGATAGCCACTTAACGTGATTGTGAAATTGCCTTGTGCATCTGTAAGAACTGCTTCTCCGACTGCTTTCCACTCTTTTCCAATAAGTCTTTCGAGTGTGACTGAACTTCCTGCAAGCCGTGGCCTGATATTTCCAGTGATAGTTATTGGAGCTGCCGACTTAACTGTTGCAGGTGCTGATACGACGAGAAGTCGATTGACTGAGACTGGGAATTCGGGGCTTAGGCCTTCTGTGCGTTCCCATGTTGCATCCGATGCGACTCGGATAGCGGTGCTCTTTCCAACAATGACGGCTTTTTCAATCTTTCCATCAATTCCAGAGGTAGCTGTTGCAAGTAGTCGCCATGTGGAATCACCTTGTGATTTACCTTCAATGCGAATTGGAACTCCAGCAACGGCGGATTTATCTTTAATTGTTATCAGCGCATTTACGGTTATTGGGTTTCCGTAATCAACAACGCTCTTATCAATAGCAGCAGTAAGAGTTACTTGATCTGGCGCAACTGATTTAGCAACAGTTCGAATTGCTTCCATGGCAAGGGGTTCTTCCATGCCGAAAGTCCACGCTGTAATTCCGCCAATGCGATATTTGCTAACAAGATCTGCGCGCAGCGCCCAACTTCGTGCATCTTGGTACCAAGCAGTTCGCGATGCTGTGCACGATGTAGATAAACCTGTTGCGGTAGTTCCGTTATAGACCTTTTGATATGAGAAAGTCATCTCGCCAAATTGCTCGTTATAGGTAGGAACAGCGCCATATGTTGCTGCCAGCGCTGCTGCATCGCGCATCACAAAAGTTGCAGCTTTTGCACCGGGCTTCACTGTGTTAATTACGTTTGCAGGACAGACGCCAGTTACCGCTGTTACCCAGTCGCGTCCATATCCAGGTACTCCAACAAAGACTTTTGAGGCAGGCATAATCGAAACTGCGTATTGCACCGTGCGTTCGGTCCAGGTGATGGGGCCAATCGGACCTACCTTGGAGACTGAATAGTCGTAAGTCATAATTCTCAATTTATCTATGTAAGGAGCAATCGCAGACCAGGCATAAACAAAATAACCTTTTTGAGTGCCACTTGGGTTCAGTACATAGGGTGTTGAGACTGAAAGTAATTTCTTCTCTGCACGCAGAGCAGCACTCAACTCCTTAACGAGTGCAACCCATGAAGGTGCTGTGCTTGCCCATGTACTGTTTCCGTCAACAAAGGCAAAGCCTTCAAAATCTAGATCAACGCCATCGTAATTATTTGTGCGCACTAAATTCATAATCGCATTTACGACTTGGGTGCGCGACGTAGGATTCTTAAGTAGCCCTGCCAAAACTAATTTGCTTGTTCCATCAGTGATTGTTGGAATAATCGAAAACCCGGCATTGCGCATCGCAGTAAGAGGCTCAGAGATAGGAACACTCGGGTTTGCTGGTGCATATAAATCTGCGACGTATGGGGCTTTTGTTTTTCCATCAAATTTCAGGGTGTACCAGAAGGGCATAACTTCACGAACTAAATCCGCATTATTAAGCGCATCGGGAAGTGCTGTCTTCATGGAGTAATAAGGAATCCAACCAGTCATGATCTTGCGCGGAGGATTGTCATCGGCACGGGCTGGAACAGTCAGGGATGTTGCAAAGAGTGAGAGAGTTGCGATGACTACAGCTGTTGAACGGAAGAGGTTCTTTGCCATGGCATTCCTCTCTGTGAAATTAGTGCTCTAGCGGTGTCCAGGTCGTATCGGTCGTTGCAAAGAGTGCCATATCAATCTGCCGACCATCATCACGTGTGACCTTGTTGCGCAATATTCCTTCTTTTTGGAAGCCCGCAGTTGTGAGAAGTTTCTGTGAAGCGGCGTTTTCTACATCTGCAAGGCCATCAATACGTCTAAAGCCGATTGTTCGAAATCCATAATCAGTAATCATCTTGGCAGCAATTGTTCCGATACCTTGTCCGCGCATCGATTTCTCTAGCCAATAACCGATTTCGGCAGTGTGATTCTTGATGTTGATCGTGTGCAAAGAGATAACTCCAGCAAATTTGGCCTCGTTGTCATTGCCATGTTCGATAATGAATCTCAATTCGCGGCGTTCTGCAAAGCTAAATGGATCTGATCGCACGAAATCAATTGCGTGATCAAGTGTGTATGTTGCAGGAACTGTAGTGAACGCAGGTATCAGTGGATCTTGGCAGGCGTTGAAAATCGAATCGATATCTTTTTCAGCGCTAGGACGAAGTGTGACGAGCCCGTATTGCAGAGTGGGAATCTCGGCAGGCCACCAAATCATGAGTGGTTAGCCGACTAGTTCGGAATCGTGCTGACGAGATTGATCGTGTGTGCAGCTCAGGTTTGAAGGAAGTGATGCACAGGAATCGCAGAGGAGAATGAGTTGGTGACATGAAGCGGTATTGCAGTTGCGGAAATCCTTAGTTGGTGCGCTGCACTTATCGCATTTGCCAATGACTTTGGCCTTATCGCTGAAATTCATCGCCATGCGATCATCGAAGATGTAGAGCGAACCTTCCCAGTTTGCTTCATCACCGAAACGTTCGCCGTACTTAACAATTCCACCGTCGATTTGGTAGACCTCATTGAATCCGCGCTTCTTCATGACTGCAGATAAAATCTCGCAACGAATTCCGCCGGTGCAATAGGTAACAACTGGCTTATCTTTGATGTGGTCGTACTTTCCGCTCTCGATTTCGCGAATGAAATCGCGTGATGTATCTACATCAGGAACGATTGCATTCTTAAACTTTCCGATCTTCGCTTCGTAGGCATTACGACCGTCGAAGAAGACGACTTCATCTCCGCGCTCTTTCACGAGCTCTTCTACCTGTTCTGGGCGAAGGTGTACACCGCCGCCGACTACGCCATTTTCATCAACTTCAATTTCGTTGGGGCTGCCGAATGCAACGAGTTCATCTTTCACGACAACGCGAAGGCGAGGGAATTCGTTACCGGTTCCATCTGACCATTTAAAGACAGTTTTCTTAAATCCTTCATAGCGGCGAGTTTCGCGCACATACTTCTTTACATCGGCCATTTCTCCGCCGACTGTTCCATTAATTCCATGCTTTGAAATCAGGATGCGACCTTTGAGATTCAGAGATTGGCACAAGTATTTCTGCCAGAGCAGCACAGCTTCAGGATCGGC
>CAZAET010000021.1:0-9474 GCA_964484215.1 uncultured Candidatus Planktophila sp.
TCCTGAGATGAAATCTTCCACCTTTGTATGCGCCTGTTCATCTGTGTACTGAACCGGCGGCGTTTTCATAAAGTATGAAGACGGCGAGAGTAGTGCTCCCCCAACCTTGCGATCTAGGCCGATTTTTGCGCAACGGAGCGCATCAATGATTACACCTGCAGAGTTTGGTGAATCCCATACTTCTAGCTTGTATTCGAGGTTTAATGGCACGTCGCCAAAAGCACGACCTTCAAGACGAACATATGCCCACTTGCGATCATCAAGCCATGGAATGTAATCAGATGGCCCGATGTGAACGTTTTTCGCTCCCATATCGTGATCAAGCTGTGAAGTAACAGAGTTAGTCTTCGAAATCTTCTTTGACTCCAGGCGATCGCGTTCGAGCATATTCTTAAAGTCCATATTTCCACCTACGTTGAGCTGGTAGGTGCGATCGAGATGAACCCCACGATCCTGGAACAATTTTGCCATGATGCGGTGTGTGATGGTTGCGCCAACTTGACTCTTAATATCATCGCCAACGATAGGAAGGCCCGCATCCTCAAATTTCTTAGCCCAGACTGGGTCAGATGCGATGAAGACTGGAAGTGCGTTAACAAATGCACATCCTGCATCGATTGCGCACTGTGCGTAGAACTTTGCGGCTTCTTCTGAGCCAACAGGTAGGTAACATATGAGAACGTCTACTTGTTCTTCCTTGAGAACTGCAACAACGTCTACAGGGCTCTCAGTTGATTCCTGAATTGTCTCTTTGTAATACTTTCCAAGTCCATCATGAGTCACTCCGCGCTGGACAGGAACGCCCGTCTTTGCAACGTCAGAGAACTTGATTGTGTTGTTCTCACTTGCCCAGATTGCATCCGATAGATCTAAACCGACCTTCTTTGCATCCACATCAAAAGCTGCAACAAATTTAATGCTGTTGATGTGATAGCCGCCGACAACAGCGTGCATAAGTCCTGGAATCTCTTGATCGAGGGCTGCATCCTTGTAATAGGCAACTCCCTGTACGAGTGAGTTGGCGCAGTTGCCAACTCCAACTATCGCTACACGGATGTCGCCTTCTTGAGTCTTGATATTCACTTATTTTTCCCCTCGGTTGTGATCATGTCTTTAAGCCAAGCGATCTCTCGCTCTAGCGACTCGAGAGAGAAGCGGCGCCACTCCTCGAGGTATCTATCAATTCCTGCGGAAGAACTCTTGAGGTCTTCACGCAGAACATCTGCCTTCTCTTCTAAGCGACGAAGTCGCCCTTCTAAAATTCGAACGCGGTTCATGGTTGTTGTTGGGCTGAAGAAGGCAAAGCGAATGCCAAAACCTTCATCTTCCCAAGCGTCGGCAGTCACAGCGCTATTGAGCTCTTCGAATCTCTGAGACCCTTTTTTGGTAATCGTGTATACGATGCGAGTTCGACGCGAAGTCACGCCAATCTCCTTCGCCTCGATAACTTCCGATATGACCATTTTCTTCAGCTGTGGGTAGAGAACTGAGAACGAGAGCGCTCTAAAGGGGCCGAAGATTGCCATCAGCCTCTTGCGAAGCTCGTATCCATGCAAAGGACCCTCTTCGAGAAGGCCCAGGAGGGCGAACTCGAGTGATTCTGAGCGTGAACGCATCGAAAGCTCCCCTATCTATGCTGATTAGATATATCGAATCGATATATCTCAATTAAAGCCCCTTTTGGCCTTGAGGGCAAATCGCCACGCACAATTCGAGGGCTCCATTCGTTACCTTTACCCCATGTTTAGCGGAGTAATTCCTAGTCGCCTACCGGAATACCTGGTTGCAGCGATGATCATCATCATCGCTCCGGGGCCAAGCGTCCTCTTCGTCATTGCTCGAGCTGTTTCCTGGGGTCGGAAAATTTCGATTCTCACCGTGGCTGGAAATGTCTCAGGCTCTTTCGTTCTGTCGACGCTTGTCGCCCTAGGCGTTGGTCCAATACTTCAGAAATGGCACATCACTTACATCGCAGTGCAGTGGGCCGGCGGTCTCTATCTAATTTATCTTGGAGTCGATGCGATTAGAAAACGCGCCTTGCATGCAGCAGATATGACAAACCAAGGACCCGTGGCTCCCACTGCTCGTCAATCAATCCGCGATGGATTCTGGGTTGGAGTACTAAATCCCAAAGCGATTGTTTTCTTCGCTGCAGTTTTACCGCAATTTGTAGATATCGATGGTGGACATGTCACAACTCAGTTAATTTTTCTTGGTCTTGTCTTCTGTGTTCTGGCATTTATCTCTGATGGAAGTTGGGGTCTGCTCGCCGGGACCGCGCGCGCTTGGCTTGCCACAGATAATAAACGCTTAGAACGACTCCGCGCGGCTGGCGGAACAATCATGATTATCTTGGGACTCGCCGTCCTCTTCTCGGCAGTTGTCACAGGGTAAGGAGAAGATGAGCTATGAAAAAGCCTGAAGTTCCTGCGCGCGACACCATCGCTCCATCCGATCTCACCTTCGGACTTTCTACCTGCAAGCGTTGCTTATGGCTTAAGTACTGGTTTAAATTTGATTTAAAGAAAGAGTTTCCACTCGTAAAGCCACTTGCTGATTCTCAGGAAGAACATTTCCGTCGAGCTTCCATGCAGGATATCGATGCCTCATTAAAGCCAGGTGTTGTGAAGCAATGGGGCCAATGGGTAAAGAGTGCGCCGATTTCAATCAATGGTTTTGAAACGCGCTGGAAAATACTTGGGATCTACGACTTGCTTGGCCATTACACAGATGGCACTGTAGGAATTATTGATTGCAAGGTTTCAGATTCTGATCGCGATAACGGGCCGTTCTATGCGCCACAGCTAGAGGCATATGCGCATGCACTTGAGAACCCCGATCGCGGCAAGCCATTTCCGGTTTCCAGCATGGGTCTTTTGATTTGGAAGTTAGCTGGAGTAACCGAAACTTCAGAAAGTGAACTCGCTTCTAACTCGCACGGCTTTGGCGTTAATCAACACTACGTTCCAGTTGAACGAGATTCGGGTCGCTTTATTTCAATTCTCGAAGAGTTGATTACAACAATCGAAGGCGGGATGCCTGATTCAGGGCCCGAGTGCAACGTCTGCAACTACCTGGTTAAGCGCGCAGAGCTAGAAATCGATTAATCGTTCTCTTCGCTATTTTCGACGTTAATTCCTGATTTCTTCGCCTTCACAGCGTAGGTATCCACATACTCCTGGCCCGATAACTGTTGAATGCGTTTCATAATCTGATCAGTAACTTCGCGCAAATACTGCAAATCTGTTGAATCACCTTCGAAGTACATGGGTTCTCCAAATGTAATTCCAACGCGCATAATCTTTGGAATAACTGTTCCAGTTGGCTGAATCTTGTCTGTGTTAAACATTGCAATCGGAATTACGGGTGCGCCTGATTCGATAGCAAGGCGAGCAATACCTGTGCGTCCCTTATAGAGGCGGCCATCTGGAGAACGCGTCCCTTCAGGATAAATTCCCAGAGAATTTCCACCAGCTAATACTTCGAGGCCAGTAATCAAAGCTGCCTCGCTTCGTCGTCCACCTGAACGATCGACGGGAACTTGACCTAGAGCGATGAACGTTAATTTCTTGAGAAGCCCCTTAGGACCAGGAGAAGTGAAGTACTCGCTCTTTGCCAAAAAGGTAACTTTGCGAGGAACTACAAGCGGCATAAAAATCGAATCGCTAAATGAGAGATGGTTCGATGCCAGAATCAATGGTCCGGTTGATGGAACATTGCGCAGCCCCTTAACCTTCGGGCGAAAGAGCAACATCAAAAATGGTGTCAGAAATGCCCGGAGGGTGCCGTAGGGCAGGTTGTTCATAGGCGCTAATTTAGCCTGAATCGACCCATTTGTGCGAACATAAACCATGAGCAAGCGTGAATCGGGCCATGAATCAGATGATGCATTTGATGACAAGGAACTTATTGATGCAGAGTTCCAATCAATGGTTGAGGGTCTATCACTCGATCAATCTGCTCCAACAACGTATCTCGATGAACTTGATGCGATTGATCGGTCCAATAAATTTTCGCCGCCGCAAATTCCAAAGAGATCACTTATTGATCAGATCAAAGACTCACTGAACGCAATGGTGCGCTGGAAGAATAATCGCAATAACCAGCACCCTGATGACGGCGCTGCTCTGTAAAAAAATTACGAACGAGCTAGATCAGCTACTCCGACCAGACCTGCTTCATTTCCTAATTGCGCAGCAATGATTTCTGGATACGGATGCTTTCCAGCAAAAGGCATTGACTGTTCAAGTGCTTTTCGAGTTGGTTCAAGAAGTATCTCGCCCGCATCAATTACTCCACCACCAATAACAACGCATTCGGGATCGAGTACAACGGAAAGGGTCGCAATTCCGGCGCCCAGCCATTGACCTGTTGTGTTGAATGCAGCAAGTGCAACTGCATCGCCGTCACGAGCTGCATCGGTGATGTCTTTTCCTGTCAGTCCTTGAATTGTTCCATCGCCACGAGAAAGTAAGTTACGTGCAATATCGGGGCTAGCTGCAATCGCTTCACGTGCATGGCGCATAAGCGCATTTCCAGAACCATATTGTTCAAAGCATCCACGAGCACCACATCCACAGAGATGGCCCTCGGGAACTACACGGATGTGGCCGATTTCAGCGGCAACTCCAAATGCACCACGGTATAGCTCGCCATTTACAACAATTCCGCCACCAATACCTGTGCCCACAGTCAACATCAACATGTGGCGCTTTCCGCGTCCTGCACCGAAACGAGCTTCGCCCCACGCAGCTGCATTGGCATCATTTTCAATCACAACTGGCAAGCCAATAAGTGAAGTGAGTTCGTAATCTAAATCAACGCCATTCCAACCAGCGATGTTAGGAGTTGCCAGCATCGTCTTTCTATCTGATGAGACAAACCCTGCAGCGGATACTCCGACAGAGTCGACCGTAAACTCTTTCTTTAATTCAAGTGCAACATCGGCAATAGTTTGCGTTAGAGCAGCTCCACCCTCACGTGGCGTATCACGCCGGGCCGTCTTTAGGACAGCACCGAATTCGTCGACAACTCCCCCAAGAACTTTTGTACCGCCGACATCGACGCCAATCGTGTAACTCATTTAGCCGACTCGCTCAGCCAACTCCTTGAGAGCAGCATCAATTGTCTGCTTCTGAGCTTTTGTAATCATCATGGCAGGAACAGGCATACCAACAGCCACTGTGAGTTCGTAGGTGACTTCTGTTGAATCTGAATCGATCGCCTTAAGTGTGTAGGCGCCATCCATCTGTGTCAGCAAATCAGCTTCATCCATTGTGAAAGAGAGCGATGCAGGTGCTGCGCTCCAGTCGTAATCAAGAGTGACTCGATCTTTCATCATGCCGGCATCGATAGCTAATTTAGCCTTGAGCACCCGACCAGAAGAATCACTTTCAATGACATCCGCCTTCTTGATGGAGCTGAGCCACTCGGGGTAGCTCGCAATAGAAAATAGGGCGGCTTCAACATCCGCTAGGGGTGCATCGATAATGACTGTGGAAACGCTCTTCTCTGACATGGGCGCAAGGCTACCAACACTCACCCAGAAGTAATACGCGCTAGGAATCTTCCCTTTTCACCCACTCGCCCGCTAGCGTTAGCTTCATGAACGAAATCAACAATCCTCCAATCATCCCTGCTGCGACAGCCGGAAACCTCACCAATTTGATTGCAGAACGAGCATGGTTTGAACCTGATCGCATCACCATGTCACGTCCTCTTGGAGATGGTTGGCAGCCACTGACTGCGCGACAAGTTGAGGAAGAAATTCGAGCAACTGCAAAAGGCCTAGTTGCTGCTGGAATTCAAATTGGCGATCGCGTCGCAATCATGGCTCGCACTCGATATGAATGGACGATTCTAGATTTTGCAATTTGGTATGCAGGTGGATGCGTTGTTCCTATTTACGAAACATCATCTGCTGAACAAGTTGATTGGATTCTCAATGACTCAGGTTCTGTCGGATTAATTGTCGAAACTCCAACTCATCGCGATCTTGTGACTCCGGTTCTACCTGGACATACAAAGCACGTTTGGGTCATGACAGAAGATGTTCTCGCAATCTTGAAGGATGCGGGTTCCAATATCTCTGATGAAGAGATTGAACGTCGCAGAAATGCTCTCGTTCCAGCAAGTCTTGCAACTTTGATTTACACATCAGGAACAACGGGTCGCCCTAAAGGCGTGCAACTCACACATTCAAACTTTCTCTCAGAGTGTGGCAATGTTGTTGAAGGTGCCAGCGATCTCTTCCTCAAGCCAGGTGGTTCTACTCTCCTCTTCCTTCCTGTAGCGCACGTCTTCGGCCGTATGGTCCAGATTGGTGCAATCCATGCCGGACTTCATCTAGCGCACTGCAGTGACCCAGTTGGTCGCCTGCAACCAGATCTCGCATCTTTCAAGCCTTCATTCGTTCTTGCCGTTCCTCGCATCTTCGAAAAGATTTACAATGGCGCAGAAGCAAAAGCTGAAGCTGCTGGCAAGGGAAAGATCTTTAGAAAAGCTGCTGAAGTCGCTATTGCATATAGCGAATCTAAAGATAAGCGTGGATTCAATCCACTTCTCACTCTCAAGCATGGCCTCTTCGACAAGTTGGTCTACTCAAAGATTCGCGCAGCAATGGGCGGTTCTGTTGAAGCAGCTATCTCGGGTGGAGCTCCGCTCGGAACTCGATTAGGTCACTTCTATCGTGGCGCTGGAATCACAATTCTTGAAGGTTATGGATTAACTGAAACAACAGCAGGTGCAACTCTGAACCTCACAAAGAAGATTCGTGTGGGATCAGTTGGTCGACCAATCCCAGGCACTTCAATCAAGATTGCCGAAGATGGCGAAGTCATGATCAAGGGACCAATCGTCATGCGCGGTTACTGGCAGAACGATGCAGCTAACCAAGAAGTATTTGATGGCGAGTGGTTTAAATCTGGAGATCTAGGTCGTCTTGATGATGAGGGATATCTCTACATCACAGGACGCAAGAAGGAACTCATTGTTACAGCAGGTGGAAAGAATGTGGCGCCTGCAGTTCTTGAAGATCGCCTACGCGCACATCCTCTAGTCAGCCAGTGCATGGTTGTTGGAGATAACCAGCCGTTTATCGCATCCCTCATCACCATTGATCAGGACATGCTCAAAGGTTGGATTGCCTCAAACAATAAGGCCGGAGCAACTATCGATACTTTGGTAAATGATCCAGACCTGATTGCAGTCATTCAAACTGCAGTAGATGAAGCCAATAAGGCTGTTTCGAAAGCTGAATCAATTCGTAAGTTTACGATTCTGGCCAAGGACTTCACTATTGCTGGTGGCGAACTCACTGCAAAGTTATCGCTTAAGCGTCACGTCATCGCTGAGAAGTACTCAGCTGAAATCACAGCGCTCTTTACCAAGTAAATGGAACTCCCGTCACCCGAGAGACTTCGGGTTGCACGGGAGCTCCATGATGGAATTGCGCAAGACTTAGTAGGGGTGGGTTACTCACTCGATCTTCTGCTTGGCGACCCATCTCTTTCGACCAACTCTCGTCAGGAAATCAGGCGCACTCGCCTTTCTGTAGACGAATTAATTACAAAAGTTCGCCGAGAAATTCTGAATCTACGTTCATACACATCACGAACCTTCGGCGGTGAAGTGGAACGTCTCATCAGCGAACTAGCGCCGCTCCAAGAGGTAAAGCTCTCTATCGAAGAGATAGCGCTCGATAATGAGTTAACCACCCAACTTCTGCTGATTACTAAGGAAATCCTACGTAACTCCATTGCACACTCTGGGGCTACC
Organism: uncultured Candidatus Planktophila sp.; assembly: GCA_964484215.1. Classification (GTDB taxonomy): domain Bacteria; phylum Actinomycetota; class Actinomycetes; order Nanopelagicales; family Nanopelagicaceae; genus Planktophila. The sequence continues at coordinate 7,777 of CAZAET010000021.1, forward strand.
CACATTGGAATAAGTCTCTATCCCGTCAACAATCGAGCCTGTCTTGAGGTGATCGATGACGGGATTGGAGGGGCGCACGTGAAAGATGGACACTTTGGAATTTCTGGAATTATCGAGCGAGTACATGCAATGAATGGAAGTATCACAATCGAAAGCATTGATGGGACTCGTGTAGCAATATTGATTTGAGCGATCCTATTGTGGCGCTCATCGTTGATGACCATGCCATGGTTCGCGAAGGATTACGGCGTGCGCTAGAAGCGCGGCAGAGTTTCCTGATTTATGAAGCTTCTTCAATTAAAGAAGCGCAGGCACAGATTGCAAGAGTAAATCCTTCCTTGCTCATTCTCGATATCAATCTTTCAGATGGCAATGGTTTGGAAATCGCACGTTGGGTTCGTTCGCTATCACAGACGGTTGCTATCGTCATTCTCACTTTGAACGAAAAGGATGAGTTTGTCATTGCAGCCATGAAAGCCGGGGCCAGTGCGTTCGTGAATAAATCAGCACCACTTGCAGAATTTCTTGCCGCGGTAGATCACGCTCTCTTATCTCCCGGCACTTTTTCGGCACAAGATTTGGCAGGAGCTCTTATTCGCAAGACAGAAACTTTCGGTCTTTCACAGCGCGAGCTTCAGATTCTGGCAACTTTACATATGGGTCAACCGCTAAAGGAGTTGGCAGTTTCTCTATTCATTTCAGAATCAACGCTGAAGACCCATCTCAATACAATCTATAGAAAGCTAGAGGTCAGTAATCGAACTCAAGCAGTGAAGAAGGCGCAACAATCAGGGTTGAGTGAGTAACTTGACTATGCAAGCAACTGGGCAAACTTCTTTGCCCAAATTTCCCATCGCCATTCATCAACAATCCATTGGCGACCACGTGCACCCATCTGGCTTGCGCGCTCTGGATTCTTCAAAAGAGTGATCACTGCTTCAGCTACCGCTTTCGTTGACGTGCCATCAACTGCAATTCCGGTCTCGCCTTCCAGAACTGCATCAGGTGCTCCCCCGGACTTTCCACCGACTACTGCAAGGCCACATGCGCTTGCCTCCAAGTAAACGATGCCTAGTCCTTCAACTTCAAGGCCTGCAAGTCGAGAGCGTGAAGGCATTGCAAAGATATTTCCAACGCAAATATAGCGAGGAAGTTCGGCATACTGAATTCGCCCTATAAAGGTAATTGCATCGGAGACCTTAAGCACAGCTGCGCGCTTTACTAAGTAATCTTTATACGGACCTTCGCCTATGAAGAGTAAATGTGCATCCGGAATTTGCGACAGGATCTGTGGCATTGATTCAACGAGTGTGTCCTGACCTTTGCGATGCACTAATCGACCAACCGAGACGATTACATTCTTCCCTGAAAGTCCTAACTCGGCTCGTAAAGCTTGTGCATCTGCACGCGGAGCGAAGTGGTCTGTATCGATTCCGGGCGCAATCTTCACCATCGCACTCGCTGCGCTATCCGTGAGGGCGCGTGAAATTTGCCTGCGTGTGAAATCACCAAGGTATGTCAGATTATCTACGCCGCTACCAATGCGGCGCATCGCCCATGAAAATGGCCAGACCTTTGCCCACCAGACTTCATGACCATGAGTCAGAGCAACGATTCGTTTCGCACCTGCGCGACGTAGCCCATGCGCAAGCAGTCCCAGCGGTGCCGCTGCCCCAAAGAAAACCGTAGTGATTGATT
>CAZAET010000022.1:0-5136 GCA_964484215.1 uncultured Candidatus Planktophila sp.
TCGGTAATCCCGGGGATGAATACGCTGCCACCCGTCACAATGTGGGTCAGATGGTCATTGATCATCTAGCTAAACGCCACAATGTAAAACTTTCTACACATAAATCACGAACCGATATCGCTGCATACAAATTGGGCGTCGGAGTCGATGCGCACTCAGTTATTCTCGCTAAATCCAAGAGCTATATGAATGAATCGGGCGGACCGATTAAGGCACTTGCTTCTTTCTACTCAGTTGAACCTTCCAACATTATTGTTCTGCACGATGAACTAGATATTCCATACGCAGCTATTCGCACCAAAGTTGCCGGTGGAGATAACGGCCATAATGGTTTGAAATCACTTACTTCATCCTTTGGAACAGCAGATTACTTCCGCGTGCGTTTAGGCATCGGCCGACCTATGGGGCAACAAGATCCGGGTGATTTCGTACTCAAGCAATTTAGTAAAGAAGAAAAGAAATCCATCGAAGAATTTATCGATCGCGGAGCTGACTGCGTTGAGTTTCTGATTGAAAAAGGTCTCGACCTCACGCAATCAAAGTTCAACTCTTAATCAGGTCGCATGAAGACTCTCTACACCAACGGTGAGATTTGGTGCTCACGAGGGCGATATACAGAAGCAGTTCTTGTAGAGAACCACACAATCATTGCTCTTGGAAGTGATGCACTATCTGCTCAATATGACGAGAGGATTGATTTAGAAGGAAAGTTTCTCGCTCCCGGATTTATCGATGCACATGCACATCCGCTCTTTGCAGGCCGCGAAAGCCAAGGGCCTTTACTCAATGGGCTGCAAAGCGTTGATGAAATGGTCGCCGAAGTCGCGCGATATGCAGCAGCAAATCCTAAAAAGAGTTGGATTATTGGCGGTGCTTACGAAGCATCTGTAATTACTGGCGGAGATTTTGAGGCGGCCTGGCTAGATAAGGCTGTCAGCAATATTCCTGTTGTTTTGCATGCAGTTGACCATCACACGGTCTGGGTAAATTCCAAGGCGCTCGAAATTGCAGGAATAAACAAAGCGACTAAAGATCCTGATGGAGGATCGATTGCACGATATGCAGATGGAACGCCAAAAGGAACACTGCGCGAACCTTCTGCGATTGATTTAATTCTTTCCAAGACACCAGTGCGCACTATCGAAGATGATGTTGCAGCAATCGCTTGGGCCTGTGAGCAGTATCGAGCTGCAGGGGTTACAAGTACAACGGATGCTTGGGTTGAACCCGGCATGCCCGAGGCCTACATTGCTGCATCTCGTAGCGGTGCATTGACTATCGATACAAACCTCTTCTTCTTAGCTCAACCTGAATCCTGGCGTTCACGAAGCAAAGACTTCCTGCACTTGCGCAAAGAGATTGAATCACTCGGTGAAAATTCCAAACTTCAAGCAAAGACAGTGAAGTTCATCTGTGATGGCGCGCTATCAGCAGGGACTGCTGCCCTCCTTGATCCTTATTTAGATGATCCACAATCGCGCGGATTAATGATCTGGAACGATGATGAACTACTGGATGCAATGGTTCACTTTGATGCCGAGGGTTTCCAAATACATGCCCATGCCATTGGCGATGCTGCAATTAGGCAAGCACTTGATGCGATCGAGGCGATGCAAAGAGTCAATCCACGATGGGACCGCAGACCAGTCATTGCGCATGCGCAGCTGATTCACCCGGATGATCTGCCACGTTTTGCACAGCTTGGTGTAATTGCAAATATCCAACCGTTGTGGACCTATTTAGATCCCATGAACGCACAATTAATCGAACCTCGCATCGGCGTAGATCGAAATAACCAGCAATATCAATTGAATTCTCTGCAGAAGAGCGGAGCACGCATCGCCTATGGAAGTGATTGGCCTGTAACAAGCCATCTTCCACTTGAAGCACTCGCTGTACCTACACATAGACGTGCTCCTGGCAGTGATAAAGCTTGGAGCCCACAAGAATCGATTTCCATTGAGGATTCGTTTGTTCATTACACAGAAGATGCCGCGTACTCGAACTTCTGGAACAAGGGCGTAATACAGGTTGGTGCAGATGCAGATTTTGTCTTGCTATCTAATAACCCAATGAAGACCGATATCAGCCAGTGTTACGTAGTCCCGCAGCAACGCCATTAATAGTTAAGAGCAATGCCCGGATAAGTGTTGGATCAGCTTCACCTTCTGTGCGCACACGATGCAAGAGATTTACTTGAAGCAACTGCAGCGGAGCTAGGTAGGTATCGCGCACCTGCAAAGTACGAGCCAAGACTGCTTGATCACCAAGAAGTGAACTCTTTCCAGTTAGCGTAAGAATTTCTGCAACAGTTAGTTCGAACTCTTCCTTGATGGTGTCGAGGAAGTGACGAAGCTCGGCTGGAACTAAGGTGTCGACATAACGTTGCGCAGTTGTTAAATCAGTCTTTGCAAGTGTCATCTCGACATTGCTAATAAAGGTTGAGAAGAAGTGCCACTCTGCGAGCATCTTCTTAAGTACATCTGTCTTTCCTGCTTCACGAGCTGCCTTGAGCCCAGAGCCCACACCAAACCAGCCAGGAACAATCTGGCGTGATTGGGTCCAGCCAAATACCCATGGAATCGCACGGAGTGAATCAAGACCGCCTGCTGCATCGGGACGACGCGATGGGCGCGATCCAAGGAATAGATTTCCAAGTTGTTCCACAGGAGTTGATGCATAGAAATATGCAGGTAAATCTGGATGATCAATTAATGAGCGATAACGAGCGAACGAGTTGTCACTGACAAGGTTCATGCACTCATTCCATTTAGCTAAATCTTCGGGGCTTTGACGTGGGCCGCGATTAAGAACAGTTGCCTCAAGAGAAGCTGCCAAAGTGAGCTCAACGTTTTCGCGCGCTAGGGCAGGCAGTGCATACTTATCGGAGATAACTTCACCTTGTTCAGTCATCTTGATCTGGCCGTCGACAGAGCCCCATGGCAGTGCAACGAGTGCTTCATATGTGGGTCCGCCACCACGACCGACTGATCCGCCGCGACCATGGAATAAACGAAGTTTGACGCCATGTTTGAGAGCAACGTCGCGCAATGTGCGCTGCGCACGGTGAATTTCCCACTGCGATGTTGCGATACCCGCATCTTTATTGGAATCTGAATACCCAAGCATTACCTCTTGGACATTATCGCGAAGTTCAACGAGCTTACGATAGGTAGGGTCAGCAAGAAGTTTTTCAAGAATTTCACCTGCTGCGCGAAGTTCAGCAACAGTTTCAAGAAGCGGCGCAAAACCAATCTTTGCAATCTTCTTATCGATATCGACAAGACCTGCCTGCTTACCGAGAACAGTTGCTGCAATCAGATCATCTGCGCCCTTGGTCATAGAGACGATATATGTCTCGATAACTTCAGGTCCAAAGCGCTCAATCAAATCATCGATTGCAATGAAAGTTCCAAGTGTCTTTGCGCCAGCTGCATCAAGATTTGAGGCATCGAGCTTTTCAGATGAAGCGAGTTTCTTAACAAGTACTGGGAATTTATCTTCATGAGATAGACCGATGTAGTCGCCAGGAATCATCTGCTTGATTACATGGTGGTGAGCATCAGAATGTTCGCGAATATCAAGAGTTGCATGTGTCAGACCAAAAGCTGCAACAGTACGGATTGTGCGCTCGAGTAAGCCAGTTGCAAGGAGTTCACCACGATGAGCAAAGAGTGAATCGCGCATCAAAGTAAGGTCTGCAAGCAGTTCAGCTGTGTTCTTGTAATCGCGTCCTGGCACATGTGGACCATTGACGCTATGGCGATTACGGGTAAATGCGAGACGGTGCACGATGGCAGTTGCCTTAAGTCGGTATGGCTCTTGCACATTGAGGCGCAAGAAACGTTCTTCGAATTCAGGGATGTTCTTGAGGTCTTCTTCAACAGATGCGCTGAGTTCAGGGGTTGCACCAGCAATACGAGTAGATACCGAGAGCATCTGGCGTAGGCGGTTCATCGCAGCGATTGTCGTACGGATGGCATGGCCCACCTGAAGAACAACAGCCTCTTCAGTGATCTGGGGAGTGATATTTGGATTACCGTCGCGGTCTCCGCCGATCCAAGTACCGAATGTCAGTGGGCGGGCAGTAACAGGTAAATCAATATCAAGGCGCTTGAGTTCACGAGCAAAGTCATTGAGAACTTCTGGAACTGTATTTGTTGCAAGGTCATCGAGGTAATAGAGAGCATTCATCGCCTCATCGAGTGGTTCAGGGCGATCAAGGCGAAGTTCATCGGTCTGCCACAGAAGATCTACAGTCTCTGCCAAACGCTCTTCTTGTGTCACAGTCTTTGGAGTATCGAGAAGTGAAGCAATTTCACCGAGCTTGCTCAAGATGGAACGGCGCGCTGCTTCCGTTGGGTGCGCTGTAAAGACTGGGCGGATATCGAGATCGTTAATCCACTTTTCAAGATCCGCATGAGAAATTTCGTGACCGGAAACAGGATTCTTAATTCCATCCTCAATCTTGTCGATAGCGCGAGTAATCCATGAACCACCTTGCGCGCGTACTTCTGCAAGAACGCGCGAACGGTGAACTTGTTCTGCGACATTTGCTAAGTGGAAGTAGGTGCTAAATGCACGTACGAGCTGAACTGATTCATCGACTGAAAGCTTTTCCAGAATTTCGATTCCGCCACCTTCGCGGACTCCCTTACGAACACTTTCAACGAGATCAAGTAGATCTTGTCCTTCTTGCCGAACAAGGGACTGTCCGAGGAGGTCACCAAGTCTGCGCACATCGCTGCGCAGCGTCGCATCATCAGATGCAACGAGGTTCTTGGTTTGTGGGCTCTCCATCACCTGAGAATTATCACAGATAGACAGGGGCCGATAGACTGTAATTGTTCGCCCCCCTTCTTTTTGAAGTGGGGCTTTAAGCCGTTTATTGGATGAATAGGGGTGCGCGATGAGAGGAATTCTCTCGGTATTACATAGTGATACTGAAGTCTCTGCGGCGCTCAATGATTCAGCCAAAATCATTGCACCGGCTTCTAGCTATCCGTTCTTGATCGCACTCGCTGCACAAGAGAAGCCACTTCTGATTGTCACTAGCTCTAGCCGCGGCAGTGAAGATCTATCTGAATATCTCAAGAGCCTTCATCCCAATGTCTTTGAATTTCCTGCCTGGGAGAC
>CAZAET010000022.1:5236-9444 GCA_964484215.1 uncultured Candidatus Planktophila sp.
GTTCGCGGTGGCATCGTCGATGTCTTCTTACCTCTTGCGATGCATCCAGTGCGCATTGATTTCTTCGGAGATGAAATTGAAGAGATGCGCTACTTTGAAGTTGCAGATCAGCGCACAAGTGAGGCTGTTGTTGGAAAGTTAGCAATCTTGCCGTGTCGTGAATTCTTACTTACCGACAGCATTCGCGAACGGGCAGAGAAGATTAAGAGCCAATACCCAAGCGCTCTCGAAATTCTCGACAAGTTAGCGCAAGGAACTATCGTTGAAGGAATGGAATCTCTCATTCCATTGCTGACAGATGACTTTGAAACAATTCTAGATCGCATGCCTAAGGGCACCAAGGTCGTTTTTATCGATGACGAACGCATTCGTTCTCGCACGGCAGATTTGATTGAAACTAATCAGGAGTTCCTTGAAGCTTCTTGGTCCAATGCTGCTATCGGGGGATCTGCGCCACTTCCGGTAAAGAACATCACCTACTTCGATTGGAAAGAGCTACAAGAGGAGATTGCCCGCCTTGCTCTACCTGTTCGAGCACTGAATGCTTTCGGAAGTGATCTCGATGAGGATGTACGTTTCCTTGATATTTCCGCAATCGATCCGATGCGTGGAAACGTCGAAGCGCTCTGCGAGCTTCTGCGCACTGGTTTAGAGGCTCACCACTCAGTCATCTTCTCAACCACCGGTCACGGAATGGCCGAGCGTTATGCAGGAATCTTCCGCGATGCCGATTTGCCTGTGCAGATGGTGCAGAACTTAAGTGCCCAGCCAACGAAAGGCTCGATTCACGTTACTCAATCCTCGTTGGGTTATGGATTTAAGAGTGATCACGCAGAAATTCTCTTTGTTACTGAACGCGATTTATCGGGCAGTAAGACCAGCAGTAAAGATGGTGCGCGCATGCCATCGAAGCGCAAGCAAGCAATTGATCCGCTCGAACTTCGCGCCGGCGACTTTGTCGTTCACGAGCAACATGGAATCGGACGCTATGTCGAACTTATTCAGCGTACCGTCGGGGGAGTTACCCGTGAATACCTAGTCATTGAATATGCACCAGCTAAGCGCGGGCAACCTAGCGATCGCATCTTTGTCCCTACAGATACTTTGGAACAGGTAAGTAAATATGTGGGTGGCGAAACTCCTACGGTGCATCGCATTGGTAGCGGTGAATGGCAGAAGGCGAAGGGCCGGGCTCGCAAAGCGGTTCGTCAGATTGCTGGTGAGCTGATTCGACTTTATGCAGCACGTACAAGTGCGCCAGGCTTTGCGTTTTCACCTGATACTCCGTGGCAACGCGAACTTGAAGATGCATTCTCGTACGTCGAAACTCCTGATCAGTTATCAACTATCGAAGATGTAAAGCGCGATATGGAACGCCCATACCCAATGGATCGCATCATCTGTGGCGATGTAGGTTATGGAAAAACAGAGATTGCAATTCGCGCAGCATTTAAAGCGGTGCAAGATGGCAAGCAAGTCGCCGTTCTTGTTCCAACTACGCTGCTGGTTCAACAACATTCAAAGACTTTTGCAGAACGCTATGCAGGTTTTCCAATCAAGGTTGCGGGTCTCTCACGCTTTAACACCGCGAAAGAAAGCAAAGAGATTCTCGCTGAACTCGCATCAGGCGCTGTCGACGTTGTCGTTGGCACCCACAGAATCCTTTCGCAGGATGTGCAATTTAAGGATCTTGGCCTCGTTATCGTCGATGAGGAACAGCGCTTTGGAGTTGAGCAGAAGGAATCTTTGAAGAAGATGCGCACGACGGTCGATGTCTTGGCGATGTCTGCAACGCCTATTCCTCGCACACTTGAAATGGCTGTTACTGGTATTCGCGAGATGTCCACGATTACAACGCCACCAGAAGAGCGGCATCCCATCCTTACCTATGTAGGCCCTGCAGAAGATGCGCAGATTAAGGCTGCTATTCACCGCGAACTTCTTCGAGATGGCCAGATTTTCTATATCCATAATCGCGTTGAATCTATTGATCGCGCAGCTTCAAAGATTCAGGAACTTGTTCCAGAAGCGCGCATTCGAATTGCACATGGCCAGATGTCTGAAGGCCAATTAGAAGATGTCATCCTGGCATTCTGGAATCGTGACTTCGACGTTCTTGTCTGCACCACAATTGTGGAAAGTGGCCTCGATATTGCTAACGCCAATACTTTGATTGTTGAACGCGCAGATAACTTCGGTCTATCCCAGCTTCACCAGTTACGTGGTCGAGTCGGTCGCGGGCGCGAACGTGCTTACGCATACTTCCTTTATCCGCAGGATCAACCTCTGACAGAGATTGCACTCGATCGCCTGAAGACAATTGCAACCAATACTGATTTAGGTTCTGGAATGCGCGTTGCACTCAAAGATCTTGAAATTCGTGGCGCTGGAAACTTGCTAGGTGGCGAACAGTCAGGACATATCGCCGATGTTGGCTTTGACCTATACATGCGCATGGTGGGAGAAGCAGTTAATGATTACAAGACCGGCATCATCGAAACTGAAGAGAAGAACCACGAATGCAAAGTCGAACTTCCCGTTAACGCCCATTTATCTGAACAATATGTTCCAGGTGAACGACTTCGCCTAGATCTTTACCGCCGCTTAGCGGACGTTCGCAATAATGAAGATGTTGAATCAATTCGCGAAGAGTTAATAGATCGCTTCGGCGAACTACCTGAAGAGGCGCAGTCACTTCTGCAGGTCGCGCAGCTTCGTGCATTTGCGAAATCACTTGGTATTACAGAAGTTGTAGCGGCTGGAAAGTTCCTTCGAATCTCACCCCTTGTTCTGCCGGAATCTAAGCAGCTGCGTCTGAACCGACTATTTCCAGGTTCGCTCTATAAAAGTGCGACAAATACCGTGATGATCACAATTCCTCGCGCAGCAGCATGGACCCCAACTGCACAAGGTTCGGCCTTGATAGGGGATACTTCTCTTCTGGAGTGGGCGTCAAAGTCCCTCGATGAATTAACGAAAGCGAGCACTAAGTGAAGAAGTTTCTAGCACTCTTGGCCGTCGTATCGGTATTGGGTCTTTCAGGATGCGGCAAAGTAGATAGCGCAGCAACTCTTGGCGACATCACAATCTCGCAGGCTTCTGCTCAGGCAATCGTTGATGAAGTCCTCGCTGAGCGTGCAAAGGTTGATACTTCACAGATGCAGCTTCAGTCTGGTTCTGCACTCAACCGCAGCCAACTTCGTTTTACTATCGTCACAACTCTCTTCGATGAGATTGCTAAGGAGCTCAAGCTCAGCATTACATCTACTGAACTCACACAAGCTGAGTCAGAACTCATTGCTCAAAGCGGTGGCCAAGAAGCACTTGCACAGAACTTAGTTGCTGCTGAAATCGCGCCAAAGAACTTTGATCGTTATATTCGCGCAATTGTGACTTCAAATAAGATTCAAGAAGCGCTCATTGCATCAGGCGTTGCGCAAGAAGAAGTTTCAGCACGAATCTCACAACTAGTTAATGCGAAAGCTGCACAGTTGAAGGTCGAAGTAAATCCTCGCTATGGAACATGGGATCCGACAACCGGAGATATTGTTGCTACAGATTCAGCTGGATTAGCTGTCACTAATTCCGGCAAGTAACTCAAAAACTTCCATGGCTGATTCACAACTTCAACGCCTTGTTGAAGTCATGGATCGTCTCCGTTCGCCCGGAGGTTGCCCATGGGACGCGGAGCAAACTCACGAATCGTTGATCAAATATTTGCTTGAAGAGTCATACGAATTTATCGATGCCATCGAAACTGATGATCGTGCAGGTATGCGTGAAGAGCTGGGCGATGTTCTCTTGCAGGTCTATTTCCACTCTCGTATCGCACAAGATCATCCAACTGACCCTTTCTCAATCGAAGATGTAGCTGGGGCAATCGCAGATAAGTTAATTAGCCGCCACCCACATGTCTTTGAAAATCTTGAAGTCAGTGGCACTGAAGAAATTATTGAGAACTGGGAAGCGATTAAAGCTCGTGAAAAGGGGCGCACTTCAGCAATTGATGGAATCGCGATGTCACAACCTGCTCTGCCACTCGTTGCAAAGATTCTCTATCGCGCCGAGAAGTACAACGTTGATCTGGATCTGAATTCTTACTCCTCCGAAAAAGCGACAGAAAAGTCAGTGGGTCAGGCACTTGCATCAGTAATTGCTTGGGCCCATGAAAACGATATTGACCCTGAAAACGCCTTGCGTGCGCAGGC
>CAZAET010000023.1:0-8941 GCA_964484215.1 uncultured Candidatus Planktophila sp.
TGTTCATATAACAGTTCACTTTCGTCAACCAAGCCATCCTTGATTTGTTTCAGACAGTCAGCAACAATCAACTCGGCAAAGTATTGAAAATTATCACCTTGAATATGCAAGTCATTTTCTAAAAATTCTGCTTGTCTAGCAAGTTCTTTAATTCGTTCGTTCATAATATAAAGAATCCAAACACTAAACCTATTGCAAACCCTACTATTGAAAACCATAGAGCAAACACAATGAACCAGAAATTATCTTCTAATAATTCTTTGATAGTCATTTGCTTGCAACCACACAATTTTGAGATTTAGGAATAACACACTTACCCTCAAAACCCACAGAATCACCACTCCAATAAACAACCATACTAATAACCCAAACTGCTAGTAACATAATAACTCCAGTATAACATAAAAAAAAGTACCTGTGTGGCAAATATATGGAACCTTAAACCAGAATCTCCCCAGAGATTGACGGGGGGGGCTCTGAAAAAAGGGAACCTTATTCCTACCGACTGGAACCTTAACCAAAAAACCTCCAGAGATTGACGGGGGGCTATAGGAAACTGAGGGCAAAATAGAAAATTAAGGAATCCATCTGTGGTTCCCTAGAGGACTCCTTTTAAGGATCCTTACTATCATATCCTAAAACACTTCCAGATACCACATGGCTCATTGCTCACCACTCATCGCCAAAATACCCATAGTCCTCATCCGTGCCATAGCCTGCTGAGGCCATTGCTGAATCAAAATCTCCATCCATGCTATCATCATATGACTCTGCATCCTGCTCTGCTGTGAGCATTTCAAAAAACTCCTGCACCATCTCAACTGGTACGCCTGCGGCTTCTGCGGCAGCTGCGGCGGTCAGGCCGTCCGCAAAAAACTCCCGCAATTCCAAATCCAAATTAGACATTTTGCTCATGTTGTTTCCTTTTAAAAAGTATTCAAGGTTGGTTGGTACTCTGCAATATACTGGCGTTCCCTCTGGTGGGCAGGCTTGCGACCTCTCACCACCTCGAGCACCTCATATTGGTACTGTGCTTCTGGCATGGTGCGGATGAAATCACAAAATGTCCAATCCTTGTCCTCACACAGCGCTCTGGAGAGGTGCTTCTGCCATCTTACTTTAACACTACGGAGAAACGCTTGACCTTGCGCTACTGTTAGACCAATATAATTGTCTCCAGTATCCACGCAGGTAACCTGATATATTACATGGTTACGGTCACAGCGCTTTTTTCTCATATATAAAATTCTTCTGTAAAATTACAAGCATCATACACCATTTCACGGACAACGGTATCAAGTGCTTCACCAAATTTAGCACGGTTGCTGGCGGCAAGGTTACTGAGCATGGGTAAAACATTTTCCCAGCTGGCACCATTGGCCTTTGCAAATTCTACAATGTCGGCAACCTTTGCGTTTCCTTCATCCGTAAACATTCCAAAATACATGGTTTTTCCTTTTCAATTGATTTGCTGATAATTTTTCAATCAGCGGCCTCGGGGATCCGATCCCTCTGCCTTACACCTGAGCACCCATGTTGACATAGGTCTTTGTGGTGCCACCGTTCCTCGGTGGACTCAGAGTGGTTTTTCAATCTATGGAAGGAGTATATCATAACCACGACAAATGGCAATATAACACTTTAGTTCTCCATCCTGTTGGTCAACTATTACATACTCCAATATGATTCAGAGCTAGGTGAGCAAAATCTTGGAGTATCGTAGCGCTCTTGGTATTGTCGACCTGTCATCATATTGGTTCTGGTAACGTAGGTCTCAAATACTTCCACAATGAACCCGAGCTTGCGCTTTCCTTCAGCAACGGCTTCAATATAATCTTTGGTTACAGGATCGAATTCCTGTTTAGCATACAAGCGGCGACCCTCTTTGGTGCGCTTGTCGGCTTTGTAAATCACCAGTGTATATTCGGTAAGTTTAGACATAATCGTTCTCCAACACAATGTATTCAATATAAAGGTTGTCCAAGGTTTCATCATCCATTAGACTGAGCTCATCGCTAGTCCAACCTTTGAAACTCAGCATGAAAATTAAATCTTCCCGTGAAATAGTATCCATTAGGCAAAGCTCCCATTCAATTCAGAGTATTCAATTGTAGGCTCTTTGTGGGTAATAGTACCCTCATAATCAAGCTGACTCTTTTCGAACCAAGAGAGATAATCATCACCTTCAATTTTCCAATCAATAATTTGCTCACGGAAATAATCGTTACCACCTTCCAACCCAGCCATAGCGACTACTGCGAGGTAATCGATATTAAGAGGAATATTGGTTATTTTATATTCAGAACCACCCTTAGCCTTCCAATATTGGGGGCAAACACCAGTCCCGTCCCAATCGTGGGCACCATAATTTTCGTGGACTTGGGTGGCAATGACTAACATCATATTGAATTATCCTTAGGCGGCGATTTTAGTAACAGTAACTTTACTAGGTTTTTTGTTGGCCTTTTTGGCTTTGATACCAACAGGACCAGTTTTCAATGCAAGCAATTTAGCTTCAAGTTTAGCAATACGCTCTGCTTTCTTTTGAGCAGCCACATTTTTCTTTGCTTGACGAGCAATGGTTTTCTCAGCTTTTGCATTAGCACGAGCAGCTTTCAAAGAAGCACGGACTTCAGCAGCTTGTGTGCGAAGGGTTTTCATTTGAGCCTGAATGTTTTTCAGAGCAACGGAGAGGTCAGAGGTTTTGGACATTTTGTTTCCTTTTCAAGTTTTGATGTAATCAGTATATCACGATTTTCGGCAATTGTCAAGCGGTTTGTGGATTCTGTTGTTTTTCTGCAACATCTGTTTTTCTCGCTTTTTCAATCTATGGAAGGAGTATATCACAATGGGCAAAAAAGGCAAGCCCCACCCCAATAGTCAACCGGAATGGTCAAGTATTATGGAGGGCTTGCCTTTTCGGCAGTTATTCGGTATAATGGAGGGGTGGTACGGGGCGGGGTAATACTATAATACTAGTAATACTTTATTATTATAGATTAATATTATCGTCCTCATCGAGGTTCGGAATATCAATCATCCAATCATCATCAGTTAATATATACTCGCCGTTTTTTTGTTTTTCGACATTAGTTAAATATCTCTCACGGCCTCTAATAATCATTGAGGTTGTAGCAATACCCTCAGGGGTTTGTCGGTATTCGATTGCTTTCTCTGATAATTTTTCTTTGTGTTCATCTGTTAATTCTTTGTTAATCTGAGCACAACTCTGAGAACAATGCAGGCCTCTCTTACGGTGTTCTTTTCCGCACTCAGGACACGATTTTAACTTATATACACCTGGCATCTTTTCCTCTAAGCGTATTTACTACCCACTTTTTTGCACATTATTGCACATTATTGCACTTTAAATATTCACACAATTTCATTTCATTACCCACTAAATTGGTCTTATCTTTGCTCTGCACTACACTAAATGGTAGAAAGGATGCATGGTAACTATAGCCATCGTTTTTTCCTGACCAATCTTCTGGTGTTAAATATACTGTGGTAATATAGAATTTTAATCCCCTATCGGTACTGAACAGGTTAGATTCTACTTCATTCCATACTATAAGGACAAACTGTGATTCTTTTTTGGATATCTTATTACCCATCCATTTAATACTACTCTTATCTTTGGTGACTTTAATCTCTAGTGGTGTATTACTATCAATAAAGAATATATCTGGTTCTGAATCATTACTCGCATTTTTGATATTATAACCGTTTTCCTTATAATATGATGCGGTCTCTATCTCAAATAAGGATGATATAATTTCTGACTTTAACCTAGTATTAAATGGTATTTCAAATATCGGTAGAGCTTTGTTTGTCACCCTTCTGGCGATAGAATCCCAATCGGTTGGATTAAGATTTATCATTTAATAATAGAATACCTGACTTTGTTTCCAGACCTCTACTGTTTCAAGCATTGCTTTTGCTCTATTGATTGCTCGTTCTTCGGCCTGTTCTTTGTTACAATAATATGTTTGATTGATTATATAACCTCTACTATCCCTCTCGTCAAACTTATAGCAGGAATCATATTTCCAAACGAACCAGTTCTTATAATAGACCTGATACTCCTTCAGGTGGGCATCATATATCACCTTGGTTGACTTATATAAATTTTTCATATCTACTTCCCTTTTGACCTGGTTCATTACTATTGGTACATTCATTATTATGGTCGGTCGCCTTTGGGCATCTCTTATTACCACAAGTCGGACATACTATCATCCTGCTCATTTTACTGTAAGAATCAGCGCAATTATAGCAATGACATTTTGACATATCTCCGTGTTCTAATCCTAGATTATATGCAGCCTTCAACCATTCTTCCATTCTGTTGACATCCATACCATTGTCCCATTCATTCAGGAATCGTTCAAATCGGGTGCCATAACTCTCTATCTCATTCATCCATTCTTCATAAGTCATAGTTTTACTATTGTCCATCTTTCCATCTTCCCCATATGCCAGTTATTATTCTGTGTGAATTTGATGTTACATCAGTTCTAGTTAATAACTGCATAAAGATTTCTTCAAGGTCATCACGGTTACGCCAGCTGCCAATGAAAAAACCATGCGGGCTTAGTGTGCCGTTCAATACTGCTGGTGTGCTGACACATATGATATTATTAAGGGGTGCATATTTAGATTTTGATACCCATTGTAAATATTCATCAAAAGTACCCGCAATTATATAATACTTCATTCATTCATACTCTTTTCTAACTCTGCAATTCTACGCTTGGCATCAGCTAATTGCTGTTCAAGTGCCCTCAATGCCTCCATCACAGATATTACCACATCAATTGAGACCCACTTGCCAGAGGTGTCGGTCTTTATTTCATTTTCCATACTACTTAATTTCCCATTTTAAACCAATTAATTTGTATATGTACCGAAATAGTAAGTTCGGCTTGTCCTTTAATTTAACCGTTGTTGTATCTATGTCCAATACCAAATGTGATGCTGATATCATTGTATTTGTGCTGCCATTTGTAAATGTATACAAACTCCTGTCAATCGATGACCATTCTATCTTCGGTTTATGACAATTGCTGTAATCTAAATCTAATTCTATTTGTTCTCTAAGAGGCCAGAAATACTGAATTTCAACTTGGTATTGCATCTCTTGGTTTCCTTTACTTCTTTTAGGATTTGATTTGTTTGCTCTTCAGTTAATGCACCGTCATCCGCTTCATATTTCGCTTGCAACTCCGCATTTCTTTCATCAGGTAATGGTCCATAACCAATAGACCTCGACCATTGGTCTGGTGTATAATAATAGGATTTGTCTTTCATTCGACCTCCAATTTATTCTGTTCAAACCTTTGCTCTTGTATTGTCTTTTCTTTCCATATCTTGCGTGGTGATGCACACAAAACACAGTTCGGTCGACCACAATCCATTGCATGATGCTTGGCAAACCTATGCGGTTCAGTAATCGGTGAGCCATGCGCCTTTGCAATCTTGGTCTGTTTTACAATCGCACTATTTTCCTTATGTAACCGTTTTGAATGTTTGATTTTAGATTCTTCATCACTCATACACACCTCCCTATTATGGATTGAGTAATTCTGTCAACGACCTATTGTCACCAATTGATCCTCTCAAAAATGAATTAAATGCAAGACTGATTCTAGTATTAGTGCCGGCTTTCTGCTCAACCATGTGTGTTAATGATGAGGGAAAGACCACAATATCACCAGGTTTTACAGTAAAAAACCAAGACTCAGAATTATGCCAACTCCACTCTTTTGGATGCAATTTGATTTGTTTGTAATTTTCTTTAAAGAAAGTAATCTTGTCTTTTTCGGGGTCAGCATTGATATACAATACACCAGATAGAAAACTATTAGGGTGTGCGTGTTTATGGTGAAATTGATTTTCGTTTGTGAAGTTCAACCATGATTGTGTGATGTAAGGTTTTACATCATCTTTTGGTTTGATAATGTTATCCAAATACATCTGTAAGGATTCGGTCAGTTCTTGTTTGATGGTTGACATTGCATCATGCTTCATCAAATAGTTATCAAGACTGGTTACGTTACCCTCATTCTTAAATGTTGTTTTACCATGTTCATCAAAGAATTCTAGTTCTTCCTTTGTGAATTCTCTTTCAATATTGGTAAAGATAATTGGCGTTGGGAATAGGCCATGTAATACTGGTTCTTTCATTATGAGTCCTTCAAGTGGTCAGTTCAATCATTATAACACAAAAAAATAATAAATGCGGCAAAAATAAAAAACCCACCATATTGGTGGGTTAAAGTTCTACCATGTCCTCGGCATTCTTGTCGATAACATAGTTAATATAATTTACGGCATCATCCTCACAGGTAAAATACCGAATGATTGTCTGTCCGGTATACCTTGAGATAAACATTAACAATATGTTCTCATCTCGGTGAATGGATAATTTAATGAGCCAATCGTTACGCTGACACATATGCCAAGAACGTAAATTGTTCTTGATTTCCGACCTTAGTCGAGGTGTTGTCGGTGATAACTTTCTTTGCATTGGTTTCTCATTACACTATCTTATGGTATATGTAGTATATTAGAAACTTACAATGCCTTCAAATCATGCACCGAACAACACTTCTGCCTTAACGTATTTTTGAATATTTACTGTTACGATATTCTTCAAAAACTTCAGCCCACACAACAAAAAATTTCACGATTGATTTTAAGATTTTCATATCATACCCCTTCTTTGTAAGATTTTGATTCGGTGTTCTACATCCGCATGGTCTGTAGCTTCCGCCAAATAAGCCTCAATCTCAGTTCTATAATAGGGTGCGAATGTTCTTTTAACCCAATCCCAAAACTCTGACAAGTCGGGCATAATTACGCCTTTGTTGTTTTGGAAAAATTAGCAAATGTATCCAAAACTTGATTGGTCACTTCTCTGTTGGTTTTTACGATTTGATTAACAAACTCGGTTTGTTTGTCGATAAAAGCGTTAAGTGGTTTTTGCAATTCTTTGTCGGTAACGTATGTATTGACAAAATATTTCTTTGCACCTTGAACGGTTTCGATGAATGTATCTACTGCGAACATAATATCTCCTTTAGACGATTAAAATAGTATGAGCCTCACTATTGAGCACCCATACTATTATATATGTTGCATTGCATCAAAAACCTAGTGTTTCTACTAGTATACCTGGTCTATTTCACCTTATGAAACATTATCTTCATATTGAATTTTGGCAAGAATATAATCTTTGACCAATGATGACCGCACAATATCATCGGCAGTAAATTCAATGCGAGTAAATGCCTTCATATGATGAGCAATATCAAAGAATTTCAATATGCCTGACATATCGTTTTTCTTTTTGTTTAGGTCTGTTTGCCTGTAATCACCACACCATATAATCTTTGAACGATAACCAACCCGTGTCATAACGGTGTCAATTTCTTCAAAAGTTAAATTCTGCATTTCATCCACAATGATAATGGCATCGTCAAATGACATACCACGAATGAATGAGGTTGAAATGAATTCTATGTGGTGTTGTTCTTCTAGTCGGTCCCATGCATCTTTACGACCAAATAGTGTTTCACAGATTTGTCGATATGGTTGTTGATAAATGTCCATCTTTTCATTTACATCACCTGGCAGGTGGCCAATCTCACGAGATTGCACTGCTGAACGAACAACAATGATTTTTTTAAATGGATTTGATTTGTCGAGGACTTCTTCTATTGCTTTATACAATGCACAAAATGTTTTACCTGTGCCTGCAACACCATGTAGTGCTACAAAATAATCACCTCTTTTGTATGCATCAAAAAATAGTTTTTGGTTATCTGTTAATGGTTCGAATGTTTTAAGGTCATCAATTCTAATTCGCAATTGATTGGTTGTCTTGGCTACTGTTATTGTTTCGTTGTTTGCTGTCTTGCGAGCCATTTATTTTTCCTATTACATGAGATTTGTGAATTTTACAGGTCACCCATGAGTTATAATATGAATCACTTAGTAATGCGTGGCGATTGAATATTTCAAATGTTTCCATATAACTACACTCTGACCGAGATTTACATAAATGTAGAATTTCTCTTGTGTATTGCTCCTCCCCATTTCGTTTTACTTCTGCCTGTAACTCGACATTAGACCCCCAATAGGTTTCCCAATCGGAGGTTTTTCTGATTTTCTTTTTTTTGCCTTTGATTTGACGAGTGCCGGCTTTGGTAAAGAATTTCTTACCAATATATTTGCGGCCTGTGGGGTTGTGGGTAATAAGATAGACGAAACCAAAGTAGCCTTCGGCATCGTCAATATTGAATTGTTCTGGTGTATTATGAAAAAACCAAGTCATTAATAATCATCATTCTGCTGTTCAACTTCATCTTCCTGTATATAGGAAGAACAGAATGGACAGTAGATTGGATTATCTTCACAATCTTCTAAACTAAATTCAATCGTGTATTTTGAATCACACTCTGAACATTGGTGTTTTATAATCATCAATTACACCATGATTGCTTAGCTTCACCATAGTATTCTCTGGCGTAACCATTTTGAATAAGCATTTGACGTAGTGATTTACCATCTAAAAGGATATCTCCCAATACACGACCACCGTATTTGTCCCAGTCCATGAGTATGACCTGTCTTTTGGTTGAAGCGTTAATCTGAGCCTTTGTGAAGGCTGTTGCAGCTTGTCCTCTAAGATTTTCACTTTCGCATTGGGCTCTATGTCCTTTTTCTGGTGTATCAACTCCGAAAACTCGTATTGACAACTCCTTTTTAAGGGGGTCAGGCAGAAAATTGGCCTGAAAGGCTACGGTATCACCATCAATGACACGGGTAAGAACCGCATCATATGTAACACCCTCCTTTTGTTTTTGAGCAATTGCATTAGTTAAACCAAATGCCAATAAAATTGCAATAAAATATGTTGTTATTTTTTTCATTT
>CAZAET010000024.1:0-8799 GCA_964484215.1 uncultured Candidatus Planktophila sp.
ATTAATGCGCAGTTCTAACCCAGTCCTTACCGGCCGCGGTTTCGCTCGTATCAAAGAAAGTACCTCACAGGTTCAAGATCTCAATACGCTTGAGAGCCGCCCAACATCTGCACCAATGTCTATCGACGACGTCGTCATTAAGACAGCAGGACTCTTTGCAGTCCTCGTTGCAGTCGGAACCTTTGCATGGCGTGCAAACAGCCCTGGCCTTGCACTCATTGGTTTCATCGGTGGATTCATTCTCGCGATGGTCAACTCATTTTCTAAGAAGGTTCGCCCAGCACTTGTCATTGCATACGCTGCTTGCCAAGGTCTAGCGCTCGGAACAATTAGCGCGCTCTATGAAGCGCAGTACAACGGCATCGTAAGCCAGGCAGTCATTGGTACAGCTTGTGCATTCGGTGGAGTACTTCTTGCTTACCGCAGCGGAAAGATTCGTGTAACTCCAAAGTTCACACGCATTATGATGGGCTCACTCATCGGTTACTTCGTCTTTGCTCTCATCACAATGTTCACAGGTCGCCCAACAGGCGGACTTGGATTCCTCATTGCTGTTGCTGCAGTAGGACTTGCAACAATGTTTATCGTGATGGATCTAGATCAGATTGAAAAGGCAGTTGCTGCACGCGTTCCTCAAGAAGAGTCATGGCGTATGGCATTTGGTCTTATGGTCACACTTGTGTGGCTCTACCTCGAAGTCTTGAGACTGATCTCAATTCTCCGTAACGAGGACTAATTACTTAACGGCTAGATTGCCCGAGATGCGAAGCCCGCGTCTCGGGCAATTTTGTTGATACCAGCACTGCAAAGAGCATTAAGGCTGCGCTAGCTAAGAAAGCTGGTCTATAGCCATAACCGTCAGCGATGGCACCGAGAATCACAGGTGCCACCATTGCGCCGGCATCTCCTGACATCTGGAATAAGCCAATTACTTGGCCACCCTTACCCTCAAGAACATCTCCGACGATGGCAGATGGAGTTGTTGAGATAAAAGCACCACCAAAGCCAACAATCACACTTGCGGCAATGAACATCCAGGGCTCGGTTGTGAAGGCGATTGCGAAGATAAAGAGCGTGATGAAGGAAGTTCCAATAACCGCTGAATAGCGGCGGCCATTGATATCGGAAAGCTTGCCTGCTTTAAGTAAGAGCAAGCCGTTAATAATTGTTGTGATGGTAAATCCAAGACCCATAAAGCTCGGACTGACATTTATCTCTTCAACCATAAAGAGCGGCAAGATTGATCTGCTCATTCCGAAGAGCACCCATGATGTACAGAAAGAGATGATGAGCGCACTGCGATAAGGCTTGATTGCAAGAGCGGATTTAATGGTGATTGTTTCGCGCTCTTGTTGTGCAGTTGGTTTTGCCGCAAGAGTTGAATTACGGAGTAATACGGCACCCGATGCACTGGCTGCAATAAGTAAGAATCCATAAATAATGAGGGGTGCTCGTAGTGAGAACCCTGAAAGCGCTCCACCCACAACCGGCCCTGCCATCATTCCAATGAGGAATGAGCCGTTATAGAGCGATTGCGCACGTGCGCGATGGTCATCATCGACTGCGCGAAGCAAGATAGAACCGGCTGCTACAGAGAACATCGAAGAACCGAAGCCACCTACTGCGCGGAAGATAAGAAGTTGTTCGTAGTTCTGGGCAAGGCCAGCGGCAAATGAAGTAAGAGATACAAACCCAATTCCGAATGAATAAACGAGACGCTCACCGAAGTGATCGACAAGTTTTCCGGAGATCAAACCTGTTGCAAATCGTGCAAAGGCAAAGGTTGCAAGGATCGCTCCTACTTGCGCATTACTTACTCCGAAAGAGCGAGCAAAGAGTGGCAAGGTGGGAGAGATGATTCCAAAACCAACTGCAACAAAGAAAGAAGCGAAAACAAGAACACCAACTTCCCGCTGGAATTCCGCAAAGGGGTTGGTGAATTTGTTTTTCATGGAAGTGGGAATGGGCTCGGTTTAACCGAGCGCCTCGCCGGCTGCTTCGTTACGAGCAGATGCATAATCAGCATTTGTACGTAGCGGAGTCTCGCGAAGGAAGAGCGCCAAGAAGAAGCCGATAGCTACAACTGGTGCTGCCACGATGAAGACAACATGGAATGAATCAACGAAGGCGTTAAGCGCAGCAATCTTGCCTTCTGGTGGAAGAGCAGCGATAGCAGCTGTGTTGTTCTCAATTTGTCCTACTTGTTCAGGTGAGAAGCCAGACTTGGCGAGGTAATGGCCAAGCTGATTGGTCAGAATTGTTCCGAATGCTGCTGTTCCAAAGACAGAGCCGAGCGACCTAAAGAATGTATTTGAGCTTGTTGCAACGCCCATATCCTTGAAATCAACTGAGTTCTGAAGCGCAATAACGATGGTCTGCATAGAAAGACCAAGGCCTGCGCCCACCATGATTGCGTAGATAGAGATCTCCCAATAAGGAGTATCAATATCGAGGCGAACCATCGCAAGGATTCCGAGTGTCATGATCGCTGTTCCCATAATTGGGTAGCGCTTGTAATGGCCATGCTTTGTGATTGCCTTACCGCTAAAGATCGAAGTTGAAACAATTCCGAGCATCAATGGAATCAATTTCAAACCAGCTTCAGTTGCGGTGTAACCCTTTACAACCTGCATGTACAAAGGAAGCATCACGATTGCTCCGAACATGCCTGCACCGATGATTGCACCGAGTACTGATGTAAGAGAGAAGGTGTGATTCTTAAAGAGAGTCAAAGGAATGATTGGTTCGACTGCGCTTGATTCCCACTTAAGGAAGAGAACTGTGATGAGAAGACCACTGCCAAGATAAGCAAGTGTCTTTGAGCTAGTCCATCCATCTTGTGGCCCATAAATCGAGACCGCAAGCAGAGTCATAGTTACGCCAACAACAAGAAGAAGCGCACCTAGGTAATCAATCTTATGTTCGCGCTTTACCTTAGGGATATGAAGAACGGCAGAGGTAATGATCAACGCTGCAATTGCAAAAGGAATGTTGATGTAGAAGATCCAACGCCATCCTGTAATTCCAAGGATTGTTGAACGGTCAGAGAAGAAGCCACCTAGAAGTGGGCCAGCAACTGATGAAAGTCCCCAGACCGCACCAAAGTAGCCCTGATAACGGCCGCGTTCGCGAGGAGGAACGATGTCACCGATGATGACGAAGGTAAGTGCCATTAAGCCACCTGCGCCAAGGCCTTGTACAGCGCGGGTTGCGATGAGCTGTTCCATGTTCTGTGAAGCGCCTGCGGCGATTGAGCCGATAAGGAATGTCACGATTGCGAATTGGAAGACGATGCGTCGACCATAGAGGTCGGAGATTTTTCCGTACAACGGAGTCGATGCAGTTGAAGTTAATAGGTATGCGGTGACGACCCATGTGTAATGGTCGAGACCATTGAAATCTTCGACGATGCTCTTAAGAGCCGTTGAGACAATTGTTTGGTCGAGCGCTGCAAGCAGCATTCCCGTCATGAGACCGCTGAGGATGATCATAATCTCGCGGTGTGTGTGCTCTTTTGCTGGCGCGTTTTTTGTCATAGGAGGTAAGTTTACTGCGTGAAATCAGTTATCGCCGAAAACCTCGTAAAGACCTATGACAAAGGCAAAGTGCGCGCACTTGATGACCTCAGCCTTGATGTAGAAGAAGGAACTGTTCTCAGCGTCCTTGGACCTAATGGTGCTGGAAAAACAACAACAGTGCGCATCTTGTCGACATTGTTGCGCCCAGATTCAGGCAGTGCAAGCGTTGCAGGTATCGATGTCATCAAACATCCTGAAAAAGTCCGTGAAGTAATTGGTCTTTCGGGCCAATATGCAGCAGTAGATGAAATTCTCACCGGTTATGACAACTTGGTGATGTTCGGTGAGTTGTACCACCTAGGAAAGAAGCAATCAGTCGTTCGCGCGAATGAATTACTCGAGCGCTTTTCATTGACTGATGCTGCAAAGCGCCCCATCAAGACTTATTCCGGTGGAATGCGTCGTCGTCTCGATCTTGCTGCTTCACTTATCGTGAAACCAAAAGTTCTCTTCCTTGATGAACCAACTACTGGGCTTGATCCTCGTGGTCGCCAAGAGATGTGGGGAGTTATCCAGGAACTCGTTAAAGGTGGAGTAACTCTTCTACTGACAACTCAGTATCTGGAAGAAGCAGATCAATTAGCTGATGAAATTGCAGTAATTGATACCGGCAAAGTAATTGCTCGCGGTACATCTGATGCTCTCAAGAAGCAGGTTGGTGGCGAACGTCTTGAAGTAGTTGTAGAGCAGGCTCACGTTGCAAAGACGATGGAAATCGTTGCTGCGGTCAGCGGGCAGAAGCCAGCTCTTGATGAAGGTCTTCGTCTTATCTCAGCTCCTGTTTCAACAGGATCGGCGGCCCTCTTTGAAGTACTTAAATCTTTAGATACAGCAGGAATTCACGCACTTGATGTGGGCTTAAAGCGCCCATCACTTGATGATGTATTCCTTTCTTTGACAGGCCACGTAGCTGAGGAGAAGAGCGCATGAAAGCTTTAAATGACATCTACATCATCACTCGTCGACAGCTTCTCTTGCTCACACGAGTACCTGAAGTTCTTATCTTTTCAACTATTCAGCCAGTCATGTTTGTACTTCTCTTCCGCTATGTATTCGGTGGATCAATCGAGACAGGACAACCTGGGGGATATGTACAGCTATTGATGCCCGGAATCTTTGTGCAGACAGTTGCATTTACATTGGCTGGCACAGCTTCTGGACTTGCTGAAGATATGAAGAAGGGGCTTATCGATCGATTCCGATCACTGCCTATTTCTCAATCAGCACTCGTTATTGGACGCACACTCGGTGATTCACTTCTTAACATCGTTGTACTTGCAGTGATGGGTATTGCGGGCTATCTCGTTGGATGGCGTCCATCTGCAGGGCTAGCAAATGTTGCACTGGGATTCCTATTTCTACTCTTCTTCGGTTACGCACTCTCTTGGGTGGGCGTACTTGTGGGGCTGTCGGCAAAGGATGCACGTGTTGTGCAGAACGTCAGCTTTATCGTGACATTCCCGCTGACATTCCTATCAAACGCGTTTGCTCCTACAACAGGTATGCCACGTGCACTTCAGTACTTTGCAGAGTGGAATCCGGTATCAACAATGGTTGCGGCCTGCCGCGAACTCTTTGGTCTGGAAAATCAATTTGGCGCTACCGCTGGATCATTTCCAAGCGAGCACCCATTGACTACATCACTGATTTATATGGTCGTGATTATGGCGATATTTATTCCACTAAGCCTTCGCAAGTACCGTAATTACGCTGAATAAAAAGAGTAATTACGCGTAGAACTCGGCTGCTTTAATCTCAACTTTAATCTCGCGACCGTTCGGTGCGGTGTATGAAACAGTTGCACCGATTTCGGCACCTAACACTGCTGAACCAAGTGGAGATTTTTCAGAGTAAACATCGAGATCACCTGATGCGATTTCGCGAGAGCCGATCAAGAACTTCATCTCATCTCCTGCAATCACTGCAGTGACAACCATTCCGGCGCCAACTTTTCCATCGGCGCTTGCAGGCGGTGTTCCAATATGTGCATTCTCGAGCATCTGCTTGAGCTGACGGATACGAGCTTCCATCTTTCCTTGCTCATCGCGTGCTGCGTGGTAGCCACCGTTCTCTTTGAGATCGCCTTCTGCGCGAGCTGCTTCAATTTTTGCAGTGATCTCTTTGCGACCTTCACCTTCGAGGGTCGCGAGTTCAGCAGCTAAACGATCAGCTGCTTCTTGGGTAAGCCATGTCTGTTGTGAACTCATAGTGGGCAATCCTAGCGCGCGGATTTAAGGGATGAGTCGGCAGCGTTCGATGCCTGCATTGACTGCATCTGCACGCGTAGGGATGCTGATTACACGCTGAACATCTTTGGCCCCGGCTTCGATGGTCTCTTCAATCTGCCCGACCACGTTCATATCAAAGTCGCGGGCAGCAAGAGTGCAGATGACTTTCTGCGAACCATCTTCACGATAAATCGAATAACGAATTTCAGGGTTACGAGGATCAGTCGTAATAAATGAAATTAACTCACTTCGTAGCGCAGGTTGGGCATGATGAAGTCCTGCCCACAAAAGCCACGCTCCACCAATGGCTGCTGTCACTGCTGCATATCGAACCCAGGTGCGCGCAGGCTTGATTCCATAACGATCATTAAAATCGAATTGGCTCTTATCCTGCGACATGGGAGAATCTTCTCATGGCTAAAGATGTAGAAGTAGGCGTAGCTGGTTCACTCACGATGATCGTGCTCTTCACCACGATGACTCTCTTGCTGCGAAATTTCTACAAGCGATTTAAACGTTTCCAAGATAATCCCGCTCCACTTCAGAAGAGTGAGGACAGTGACTAAAAAGCTCCTACAAGCCTTCACTGTGCTTGTACTTGCCTCCATCTTTATAGGCCTTGGCATCTGGCAATTACAGAGAGCCCAAGAGATGGATGATCAGAAGAAAGTCTTGGTCGATACAACTATTTATCCTTTGGCGCAGAAGGCAACACCCACCGGAACCATTCCGCCTGAAAGTATTGCAAAGCTAGTGACGACCGAAGGTCACTACATTGCAACCTATAAGGCGCCTAATCAGAAAGATGGTTCAGGCAAAGTTGCTGATTGGGAAGTTGCTCTCCTGGAAAAAGATGGCGAGAACGCAATTCTTGTGGTTCGCGGATTATGGTCGGACCGATTAACAAACCGTGAAATTGTGATGGCTAAGCAGGTCGCACTTACCGGCACCTTGATGCCAAAGCAGAATGATGATCGCGCAGCAAATACTTCAAGCCAACTTTCTCGCCTCGATAGCTCAATCCTTGTCTCTTCTTACCCAGGACAGCTCTACGACGGATTCATCCTTGCCACCAATGAAGTTGTCGACGGGCAGAAAGTTGAACGCGCAAGAATCTCCGCTCCAGAACTTACTTCAGGAGTTCCCGGCTATTACTGGCAACATATTTCCTACGTAGTTGTCTGGTGGTTTATGGCGCTTCTGGTTCTTTGGGCGCCTTTCTACCGTCGCAAGGTTTAGGCTGTACTCATGGCAAAGACAGGTAATTCAGCGCTCCTGCGCTTTCGAGTAATGGCAATCCTCTGCGGAGTAAATCTCTTGCTCCTCATTTTGGGATACATGCCTGCGAAGTACCTCTTTGATGCCCTCGATAACAATGGCTGGTTGATCGCAATTCCGATTGCCCATGGTTATCTCTATATCGTCTACATCTTGACCGCCCTTCAAATCGGCGTGCAGAAGAAGATGTCACTCTTTTCAATCTTGGGACTCACTTTGGCCGGAACTCTGCCAGTTGCTTCCTTTATCGCTGAACGCCGAATGGTGCAGAAGTACAGCTAGTTCGGCCTTAAGTTAACTCTTGATGACGTCTTTCTGATTAATGGCGTGTCGCACCAAAAGTCCGATTCAGTAGTTCTATCTTTTACGAGTCAGAAGCAATCTCCATCTCTTCCCCACCGCATCAGTGATGCGGCTAGTTAAAACTAAAGAGAATGGTTAAGCCTTGGCTACTTCAAAGTCGGCAGCAAGTGCGAAGAGCAACCCCGCCCGCAAAACCTATGTCCTCGATACCTCAGTACTTCTGGCAGACCCCGGGGCGATAAAACGATTTGAAGAGCATGAAGTCATCATTCCCATCGCCGTTATTGGCGAACTCGAGACAAAGCGCGACCATCCTGAACTCGGCTACTTCGCCCGAGCCGCTCTGCGCGCCCTCGATGATCTACGCATCGAACATGGTCGCCTTGATGCACCACTGACAGTCACTCCTGAAGGTGGCACCCTCTCTGTAGAACTCAACCATACAGATTTGAGCACCTTGCCTCACGGCTTCTTGCGCGATGGAACTAATGATTCGCGCATCCTTGCAATCTCAAAGAATTTAATGTCAGACGGAAAGCACGTTGTCCTTGTCACCAAAGATCTTCCGCTTCGCGTTAAGGCATCATCTGTTGGAGTCGAGGCGCAGGAATATCTTGCCGAACTCGTTTCCAATAGCGGATGGACTGGCATTGAAGAAATCTCTGTCGGCCATAACGTCATCGATGAGCTCTATGCCTCAGATCGCGCAGATCATGAATCCGCTCACCAATATCCGGTTCACACTGGAATCGTTCTTCACTCTGAAAAGGGAAGCGCGCTCGCCCGAGTTACGGCAGATAAGCAGTTGCAGTTAGTCCGCGGTGACCGACAGGCCTTTGGTCTTCACGGCCGATCTGCCGAACAGCGCATCGCGCTCGACCTTCTGCTCGATGACAGCATCGGAATCGTTTCGATGGGAGGCCGTGCCGGAACCGGAAAGTCGGCGCTCGCTCTCTGCGCCGGACTTGAAGCCGTGATGGAGAAGCGCCTCCATAAAAAGGTAGTCATCTTCCGTCCGCTCTATCCCGTCGGGGGACAAGAGCTGGGATACCTGCCGGGCAGCGAAGGCGAGAAGATGTCGCCATGGGCTCAGGCAGTCTTCGATACTTTGGGAGCTTTAGTCAGCCAAGCCGTCATCGATGAAGTCATCGACCGCGGGCTGATCGAAGTTTTGCCGCTGACCCATATCCGCGGCCGCTCACTTCACGACTCCTTTGTGATTGTCGATGAAGCCCAG
Organism: uncultured Candidatus Planktophila sp.; assembly: GCA_964484215.1. Classification (GTDB taxonomy): domain Bacteria; phylum Actinomycetota; class Actinomycetes; order Nanopelagicales; family Nanopelagicaceae; genus Planktophila. The sequence goes on from CAZAET010000024.1 coordinate 8,625, forward strand.
TCGCTAGAACGCGGAGTTCTGCTCACCGTCCTTTCCAGAATCGGGCAAGGGTCGCGCGTTGTCATGACCCACGACATCGCCCAGCGCGATAACTTGCGGGTCGGCCGCCACGACGGCGTTGTCGCCGTGGTCGAAACGCTCAAGGGCCACCCGCTCTTCGCCCATGTGACCCTGA
>CAZAET010000025.1:0-8489 GCA_964484215.1 uncultured Candidatus Planktophila sp.
GTATGGAAGTTGCATCTGCTGCATCGAAATCTTTGAAGCGCGTACACCTCGAACTCGGTGGCAAGGCACCAGTAGTTGTATTTAACGATGCAGATCTTCAGGCGGCTGCTGAAGGAATTGCTGTGGCTGGATTCTTTAACTCTGGTCAAGATTGCACAGCAGCTACTCGCGTACTTGTTCAAGAAGGTGTCTATGAAGAGATGGTGAAGTTACTTGCTGATCAAGCAACTAACCACATCGGCATGGGTATGCCAGATGAAGATGTCATCGTTGGACCAGTCAATAACGCATCTCAATTTGAACGCGTCTCAGGATTTATCTCTCGCACACCATCACATGCGCGCATCGTGGCTGGGGGACAGCCAACGAATCGCCCTGGCTACTTTGTCGCTCCTACTGTGATTGCAGATTTGAAGCAGAGCGATGAATTGATTCAATCTGAAATCTTCGGACCAGTCATCACCATCCAGAAATTCAAGGATGAAGCTGAGGCTGTGGCGATGGCTAACGGGGTCGACTACGGCTTGGCATCATCAGTTTGGACCAAGGACCATGGCCGCGCGATGCGTATGTCCAAGGCCTTCGACTTCGGCTGCGTCTGGATTAATACCCACATCCCAATCGTCGCTGAAATGCCACACGGTGGATTTAAGCGAAGCGGATACGGCAAGGATCTCTCTAATTATGGCTTTGAGGATTACACCCGTATCAAGCACGTCATGACCAACCTCAACGGGTAACTGACATCAGGGACTGAACCTAAATCCTCTGAAATTAACCTCGATTTAGGTTTGGCTCACGCTCAAAAGGGCTACATAATGAGCCCTGCACAACCGTCCCTTATTCCGGCACATAAAAGGAGCCCTCGTCATGGCTAAGAACCCACTATCTCCAGAAGCACGTTCAATTCTTAATTCACACGTTTCACGTCGTGCAGTTCTTGCAGGCGCAGGCGCAGTTGCAGGCGCTGGTGCGCTCGCATCTTGCGGAATCGGAGGAGGCTCTGACTCTTCTAATGCAGTTCGTTGGGGCAACTGGCCTCTATACCTTGATGTTGATGACTCAGGTAAGAAGTACCCAACTCTTGAAGCATTTACAAAAGAGACTGGCATTGATGTTAAGTACTTCGAAGATTACAACGATAACGATGAGTTCTTCGGAAAAGTTCAGGCGCAACTCAAGCTTGGAAAAGATATTGGCTACGACCTAGTCTGCCCAACAGACTGGATGGCTTCCCGCTGGATCCGTCTTGGATACGCACAGAAGTTTGATGCAGCAAATGTTCCTAACAAGGTAAACATTCTCGACACACTTGCAAGCCCATCATTCGATGCAAAGCGCGAAAGCACACTTACATGGCAGGGCATCATGGGTGGATTCGGTTGGAACACTGAAAAGAATCCAAAGGGAATCCGCACACTCGAAGATCTCTTCTCTCCAGCAAATAAGGGAAAGATTGTTGTTCTCTCAGAAATGCGCGACACAGTCGGAATCATTCTTCGCTCACAGGGCGTAAACCTTTCAACTGTTACTGAAGATCAGTTCATGAATGCGGTTGACTTCCTTGCGAAGAAGATCTCCGATGGATGGATCCGTGGAGTTAAGGGCAACGAATACGCAGAAGACCTCACATCAGGAGACGCAACAGCTGTAATCGGTTGGTCTGGCGATATGTTCATCTTGAAGTCTGAAAACGAAGGTAAGTTCGACTTCGCAATCCCAGAATCAGGCGGAACAATTTCAGGCGATAACATGATGATTCCTTCAACAGTTACTGCTGAAGCAAAGGTCAACGCTGAAAAGCTTATTAACTACTACTACGAGCCAGCTGTTGCTGCTGAAGTAGCTGCATACGTTAACTACGTCTGCCCAGTTAAGGGTGCACAGGCTGAGATGGAAAAGATCGATCCAGCACTTGCTGCAAGCGAATTCATCTTCCCAAGTGCGAAGACAATGGCAAACCTCTCTGTCTTCCGTTCACTCACACCAACAGAAGAGACAACTTGGACTGAAGCCTTCCAGAAGGCTGCCGGCAACTAAGTGTCAGAAAAGGCTATCTCTGCACGCGGGGATCTCAAGCTCAGCAATATCACCAAGTCATACGGTGATTTCACAGCAGTTAATGATTTGTCGCTTGTCATTCCTGAAGGTTCATTCTTTGCATTGCTTGGACCTTCAGGATGCGGCAAGACAACAACGCTGCGAATGATTGCTGGACTTGAGGAACCTACAAAAGGCCGAATTTGGTTAGGAAATACAGATATTACGGATACAAAGCCGTATCAGCGTCCGATCAATACTGTCTTTCAGAATTACGCGCTCTTTCCGCATCTAACAATCTTTGAAAATATCGCATTCGGTCTTCGTCGTCGCGGAATTAAAGATGTAGATAGTGCAGTCAATAAGGCGCTTGATCTTGTAGAGCTACCTCACCTTGCACAACGCAAACCAACACAACTTTCAGGTGGTCAACAGCAGCGCATTGCACTGGCTCGCGCAATTGTTAACCGTCCAGCGCTCTTACTTCTCGATGAGCCACTGGGTGCACTCGATCTCAAGCTTCGTCGCCAGATGCAGATTGAACTCAAGTGGATCCAGAAAGAAGTTGGTCTCACATTTGTTCACGTAACTCATGATCAGGAAGAAGCCATGACCATGGCTGACACCATCGCGGTTATGAACGAGGGCGAGATCGAGCAGATGGGTTCACCTGCTGATCTTTATGACAATCCAGAGACAGCATTCGTTGCTAACTTCTTGGGTCAGTCAAATCTCATCAAGGGAACTGTCACTGGAAACGATGGTGCAAACCAGGTTATCGATCTATTCGGGCAGAAGATTTCTCTGCAGAAGAATCGTTCTCATGCAGTAGATAACTCAATCTATGCAGGCATCCGTCCTGAAAAGTTCCGCATTTCTCGTCTTGAAACTGCGACTTCGGGCAACGTGCTTACAGGTGGAAAAGTTGAAGATGTTTCATACATCGGCGTTTCAACTCAGTACCAAGTAATGATGCCGTGGGGACAAGAGCTCATGGTCTTCGAACAAAATGATGATGGCGTTGCACCATTTAGCGTGGGCGAGTCCGTCAACATTTCTTGGGAACCAATCTTCACCTTCGGTCTTCGCGGAGATGAAGATGCAGAAGCAGGTACTGAAGTAAACCCTGATGAGGATCTCGACGAAGAATGACATCGGTCTGATGAAGAAGATAAGTACCCCATATCTCTTACTTATCCCGGGAATGGGATTTCTCTTCACCTTCTTCCTCCTTCCACTCTTCAACCTGGCACAAACTTCAACACAGACTCCGGTCGGTGGGGGAGATACAGGGCAGTACGAACAGACTTTCCGTTTCCAGAATTACATCGATGCATTTATCGAAAATAGAGAACAGTTTGGTCGCTCATTTCTCTATGCAACGATTGCAACAGTTCTTGCACTAGCAATCGCATATCCACTTGCTTACGCAATCGCATTTAAGGGCGGCAAGCTCAAGAACCTTATGTTGGTCCTGGTGGTTGCACCGTTCTTTACTTCATTCTTGCTCCGCACCATTGCATGGAAGCAGATTCTTGGCGAAGAAGGCTTTGTAGTACCAACACTTCGAACCCTAGGAATCATCTCTGAAAGCACCACTCTTACCTCTAGCGCCTTCGCGGTTGTTGCAGGTATGACTTATAACTTCCTGCCATTTATGACTCTTCCGCTCTACGCATCAATCGACCGAATTGATCCACGCACCCTTGAAGCATCAGGTGATCTCTACGCAAATGGATTCACTACTTTCCGTAAAGTCACTCTGCCACTTTCTATGCCAGGTGTTGTTGCAGGAACTCTTCTTACCTTTATTCCTGCGGCGGGCGATTACGTCAATGCTGCAATCTTGGGTAGCCCGCAGACAAAGATGCTCGGAAACGTCATTGAATCTCGTTACTTCAAGATTGTTGATTACCCAACAGCTGCAGCGCTCTCGTTCACGCTTATGGCAGCGATTCTTATTCTTGTCACTGTTTACGTCCGTAAGGCCGGAACCGAGGAGCTCGTATGAAGCAAATCTCTCGCTGGTTCGGTCGCAACCTTATTCGCGTTTACGCAGTAGTTGCATTCACATATCTCTTTATCCCAGTTGCTTACACATTTGCCTTCTCATTTAACGATTCAGGCAAAAGCAACCTTGTGTGGAAGGGTTTCACTCTTTCAAATTGGCAGAACCCTTGCGGAGCACCTGAAGTCTGTAGCGCACTCGGAAATTCAATCAAGATTGGATTCCTTGCAACACTCTTCTCAACAATTCTCGGCACCATGATCGCCTTTGCATTGGGTCGCCATAAATTTAAGGGTCGCTCAACAACAAACCTATTGATCTTCTTGCCGATGGCTACACCAGAAATCGTTCTCGGTGCATCTCTTCTCTCGCTCTTCTTAGTCTTTAAGATCAACCCAGGATTCTGGCCAACAGTGATCGCGCACGTACTTTTCTGCGTCTCATTTGTTGTTGTAACTGTTAAGGCTCGTATTGCCAGCCTTGATCCGCGTCTGGAACAAGCTGCAATGGACCTCTACGCCAACGAGCGCGAAACATTCCGACGCGTCACCTTGCCACTCGTTGCTCCTGGAATCGCAGCAGCTGCGCTTTTGGCATTTAGCTTGTCATTTGATGACTTCATTATTACCAACTTCAACTCAGGCACGATGACAACCTTCCCTAAGTTTGTCTATACATCTGCAGCTCGCGGAATTCCCGCACAGGCCAACGTAATTGGTTCTGCGATGTTCTTCTTAGCTCTTGCCATTGTCATCATCGGACAATTTGTAGGACGCAAGCGCAAAGTTTCATGACGCGCGAACTCGTCATTCTGGGTTCCACAGGTTCCATCGGAGTTCAGGCTCTAGAAATAGTTGAAGCAAACCCAGCGCTCTTCACTGTCGTTGCCATTACTGCAGCAGGCAGCAACCCAGAACTTTTGATTGAGCAGGCGAAGAAGTTCAAGGTCAAAGTAGTTGGTGTTACCAGGAACGCTGATGTCATTCGCCAAGCTCTGCCCGGCGTCGAAGTCATCGATGGACCTGATGCTTCAACAGAAGTCGCAGCTATATCTTGCGATGTAGTTCTTAATGGAATTACAGGATCTATCGGATTAGCTCCAACCCTTGCGGCGCTCGATGCAAATAACCGCGTTGCGCTAGCAAATAAGGAATCTCTAGTAGCTGGCGGAGACCTCGTTATCGCTCGCGCAAAGGAAGATCAGCTTCTACCTGTTGATTCTGAACATTCAGCCATTTGGCAGGCGCTTATTGGCGAGAAGAAATCTGAAATATCAAAGCTAATTCTTACTGCAAGCGGCGGACCATTTAGAGATCGCGCGGATCTATCTGGCGTAACTGTTCAGGAAGCACTTGCTCATCCAACATGGGTTATGGGGCCAGTGGTCACAATTAACTCTGCAACGTTAATGAATAAAGGCCTTGAAATAATCGAGGCACACTACCTCTTTGGAATTGGCTACGACAAAATTGAAGCTGTTATTCATCCGCAATCAGTTGTGCATTCAATGGTCGAATTTGTAGATGGTTCAACGATTGCTCAAGGTTCACCTCCGAATATGAAGGGGCCAATCTCTTTGGCGCTCTCATACCCCCATCGAGTACCGGGTGCGACGACTCCGATTGATTGGACCACTTCACATACATGGAACTTCTCACCGATTGATGAATCTCGCTTCCCATCGGTTGCACTTGCACGCGAATGCGGAACTGCAGGGGGAGCACTTCCGGCAGTCTTCAATGCATCGAATGAAGTAGCCGTTCAGGCATTTGTCGATGGACAGATTAAGTTCACAGAGATTGTTAAGACTGTAAGCCAGGTAGTCGAAGCCCTTGGCAACTCTCACACTGGAAAGATTCGGGATCTAGCTGATGTCAGCGCCATCGAGAATGATGCGCGACGTACTGCTCATGAACTATTGAAGAAAGTCGGTTAATGAAACTTCTCGGAACCCTGGCATTTGTTATCGCGCTTCTCTTATCCGTTATGGTCCACGAATTCGGCCATTATCTGACTGCAAAGAGATTCGGAATGAAGGTCACCGAATTCTTCTTAGGCTTCGGTAAGCGCATCTGGTCATTCACTCTTGGTGAAACTGAATTTGGTATCAAAGCAATTCCAGCGGGCGGTTATTGCCGTATTGAAGGAATGACTCCACGTGATGAGATGCCTGCTGGAGAAGAGTCTCGCGCCTTCTATGGAGCATCAACTCTTCAAAAACTTATCGTTCTCGGCGCGGGTTCATTTGCGCATTTCATCATTGGGTTCTTGTTGATCTTCTCAATTCTCTTCGGGGTAGGCGTAAACGCACTGCTTTCAGATATCACTCAAGTTTCTCCAAACTCTGCTGCCGCAGCTGCGGGATTTCAAGCAGGAGACAAGATTGTTGAAGTAGAAGGCGTGAAGGTCACCAACTGGTATGAAGATGCAAAGGTGATTGCTACTTCCGGGGGTCGCGAACTCTCATTTAAAGTCGAGCGCGATGGCCAAATCATTTCTCTCCAAGCATCTCCTACATATTTAGAATCTGAAAAACGCTATCTACTTGGCGTCGTCACAAAGATTGGCACCAAGCGCGAAGGTTTCGTGAATTCAGTTAAGGACTCTGTTCGGGCAACGGGCGTACTGACTCGTGAATCTGCCAAGGCGCTCATCGCTCTTCCTACCAAAGTTCCTCAACTCATTCGACAGACTTTTGGTGATGAAGCACGCGATCCAAATGGATTAGTTGGAGTTGTGGGTGCAGCTCGCGTTTCAGGTGAGGCAGTCGGAAGTCAGAAACTAGATAGCACCGAGCGCCTCGGAACATTCTTACTTCTTGTTGCAAGCCTTAATATCTTTGTCGGCCTCTTCAACCTCTTGCCACTTTTGCCTCTCGATGGTGGCCACATGGCCGTTGCTATCGCTGATGAAATTCGTGCGTTCTTTGCGCGTCTTCGTGGTCGACCACAACCAGCTGCGATTGATGTCAATGTGCTCACACCACTAACGATGGGCGTCTTCGCAGTTCTTGCAGTTCTCACTGTAATTCTGCTCATTGCCGACATTTTCAATCCCGTCTCGCTCAATTTGTAGAGATAAGGCAGAATACGGCTCATGGTTGATCTCGGAATTCCAAGTGCTCCACCTCCTACGCTGCATCCACGTCGCAAGACAAGACAGCTCAATGTGGGTGGAGTCGGCGTAGGTTCTGATTCACAGGTCAGCGTTCAATCAATGTGTACAACACTTACATCTGATGTGAACTCAACTTTGCAGCAGATTGCCGAACTCACGGCATCTGGCTGCCAGATCGTTCGTGTGGCAGTTCCTTCACAAGATGATGCAGATGCGCTTGCGCAGATCGCTAAGAAGTCACAGATTCCAGTTATTGCAGATATTCACTTCCAGCCTAAGTACATCTTCGCTGCAATCGATGCCGGATGCGCCGCTGTTCGCGTGAACCCAGGCAACATCAAGCAATTCGATGACAAGGTTAAAGAAGTTGCTAAGGCTGCAGGAGATGCTGGTATTCCAATCCGAATCGGAGTTAACGCAGGTTCACTCGATCCACGACTTCTCAAGAAGTACGGCAAGGCTACTCCTGAAGCACTCGCTGAATCTGCTCTCTGGGAAGCATCTCTCTTTGAAGAGCACGGCTTTAGTAATATCAAAATTTCAGTAAAGCATCACGACCCAGTGACAATGGTGAACGCTTACCGCATCCTTGCGGGAAAGTGCGATTACCCATTACACCTTGGTGTCACTGAAGCTGGTCCAATCTTCCAAGGAACGATTAAATCTGCGACGGCATTTGGAATCCTTCTTGCAGAAGGAATTGGCGACACAATCCGTGTCTCACTCTCGGCACCACCTGTTGAAGAAGTGAAGGTCGGAATCTCAATTCTTGAATCCCTAAACTTGCGTCAACGTAAACTCGAAATTGTTTCTTGTCCTTCATGCGGACGTGCGCAAGTAGATGTCTACACACTCGCCGAAAAGGTTCAGGCGGGACTTCAAGGAATGACAGTTCCTCTTCGCGTTGCCGTTATGGGTTGCGTTGTAAATGGTCCCGGCGAAGCGCGCGAGGCAGATCTTGGTGTTGCATCCGGAAACGGTAAGGGCCAGATCTTCGTTAAGGGTGAAGTCATTAAGACAGTGCCCGAAGCGCAGATTGTTGAAACACTTATCGAAGAAGCTATGCGTCTTGCTGAAGAGATGGAAGCCGCAGGCGTTCCATCAGGAGAACCTTCCGTCACAACTTCGTAATAGTCAGGTAGGGTTCGCGATATGTTGCGAATGTCCACACTTTTCTTACGCACGCTCCGCGATGACCCAGCAGATGCTGAAGTACCTAGCCATCGCCTCTTAGTCCGTGCTGGATATATTCGCCGTATCGCTGCAGGGGTTTACTCATGGCTGCCACTCGGCGTCATCACACTTCGCAATATCGAGAACATCG
>CAZAET010000026.1:0-8440 GCA_964484215.1 uncultured Candidatus Planktophila sp.
CCAAGAGGTGTGGTGTTGAAGTACTGCTTACCGCCTGAGCGAATGTGAAATGCTCCGCAGGCAATTGCTGCGAGGCCTTCTTCAACAAGTGGAGTTTTGCAATCAACCAGACGAGAAATTTCTGCACCGTACTCTTTTGCGCGGCCTGGAACTGAATCGATATCTGGCTCGTCATATTGGCCAAGATCTGCGGTGTAGGTGCAAGGAACTGCGCCCTTTGAGCGCATCCACGCGACTGCAACAGATGTATCGAGACCACCAGAAAAGGCGATACCGACCTTTTCACCAACAGGAAGGGAAGCTAGAACCTTAGACATGACCTCAGTCTAACGGCTTCAGAAGTGAGGCGAGAACAGGTTTAACTTTCCAGAGAGCAACCAACTCTTCATACTTGCGAGTTTCGGCCTGATCGGCGATAGCCCCTGTCTTTACCGCTCGAATCATGAGATTTCGCGGCGTATGTTCTCCCCCAATAAATTCAATTGCTTCAACGCGATATCCGCGTAACTTCATAATCTGCATACGAAGAGCATCTGTGAGCAGATCGCCCAGGCGTTCTTTCATGATTCCATTACGAGTGATTAGCGACCATGGTTCAGGAATCTCATTCATCTGGGCCTGAATATCGTGATGACAGCATGGAGCAATAAGCGCAAGCTTTGCATCGGAATTAATCGTCCATGCGATTGCATCATCTGTTGCTGTGTCACAAGCATGCAGGGCAATAGAAATGTCAGCGTTCTTAATAGTTGTATCGGCGATTTCTTCAGCACGGAATTCAATTGTCTTATCAATGCCTAGTTGACGAGCAATCTCATTATTGCGATCACGAGCTGCGGTACGGATATCGATACCAATAACTTTCACCGCCATGCCCTGCGATCGTAAATACTGGTGAGCCGCGAAAGTCAGATAAGCATGCCCACAGCCAAGATCGACGATGGTGAGCGGATTGCTTTCTGATGGCTGGTGAATTTGGCCCGCTGATATCGCACCTGTAAGAGTCGGCATCAAAAGGCGCAGAAACTCTTCCACCTGCTTGTACTTATCCATCTTGCTGGGCTTTACATGGCCCTTAGCATCTGAAATGCCTATAGCAACTAGATATGGATCGGATGCATCAAGTAATCGAGATTTGGTGCGATCGTGTGAAAGATCTTGTTCGCGCTTTGCGCTTTCGCGATGAACCAGTGGCTCGCCCTTCTTGGTAATTCGTAGAGCAAGTGAACCTTCGGTGTGCTCAAGCAATATGTTGGCAAAACCAGCGCGAATCAGATGAGCAAATGGAGCATCGGCGGGCGCATAATTCTTTGAAGTCATTTGCCTGCCATCGCTATGGCTCACCTGAATTGCGATGCCATCCTTCAGCGCTACTGGGCGTATGTCGATACGCTCATTGGGAGTCTGCATATTGCGACGACGACCTGAAAGCACAACCCGCACGAGTGAATCAGTTTTGGAAAAGAGCGCCTCGAATTCCGAGAAAGTAGCTTCTAGGTTCTGAACACTCACACAAGTGAGTTTAGTCTTTAACGACAGGTAATTCGACCACGATTGCAAGGCCACCTAAGGAACTCTTACGTAGGGAGAATCTTCCACCAAGCTTTTGGATAACTGCAGACATGATGCTCATTCCCAGCCCAGAACCACCATTTTCACGAGAGCGCGATTTATCGAAACGATTGAGCGAACGAATATCTTCACGGTAGGCACTTTCGGGTAGCCCCTTGCCGGCATCTTCAATTATCAGCTCTGCTGTTTTCCCATGAGACCTAAGTGAAATGTTTACCGCAACATTCTTATCTGTATGACGGACAATGTTTGTTAGAGCATTCTGAATAAATCTAGCCATGTAATCGCGTGATGCTTCGATGGTGACTCTCGGAGAAATTGCCAGCGTCACTTTACGCTCAGGATTTAAAGTGATGAAGTCTGTTCCGTGAGAGTTTAGGAAATCACTCACATCTATCTTTTCAATATCTCGAGCACCGCTCTCCCCCAGTTCTGCCAGAAGCAGTAGATCTTGCACCAGAGTCTCCATACGTTGAATCTCATTACCTACGCGATTAAATGCACGTTCTTTATCTGAATCTTCCTTTAGCTGATTCTTGCTCAGCATTTCAACGTATCCCTTAATCACTGTCAACGGAGTACGAAGTTCGTGGGAAGCATCGCCTAAGAACTCTTGCATGCGCGCAAGGGAGGCTGTCTCATCGCGACGATTGATGCGCCTGAAATAGAAGAAAAGTAGTAGCGCAGCCAAGGTGTCGATGACAAAGGTAAAGGCTGCAAGTGATTGAAGATTTGAGCGGAAGTTCGAATCTAAATCATCAGTTGAGCGCGCAATGATGATGAAATCGCCACCTTCGACCTGAACTGATCTAAATCGATAGGGAGCGCTTCCTGGAATTCGAACCGGCACCATCGATGCTCGTTCTACAGTCGGGAAATCAGGAGCACCTAAGTAATTTAGTGATGACTCATTAATGAGCGTCTCATCACCTTCGTGAGTTAAGAAACTCAGTGTGATATCTAATCCAGATTGCTCGATGGCAAAGAGGGCCGCACCAACAGGTTGTGTGGGATTCTCGAATGCGGAATGAGCAACAAAATCAAGAGTCCGATCGACTTTATCAATCTCAGCTCCTTGCGAATGCAGTACCGAGAAGCCTCCGACTCCGACAGTAATTAAAGTGAGGAGTAGAACGGTGACGATACTGATGCGCGAGGATGAGGAAAACTTCACTTCTTCTCCGCTTGAAGCTGAAAGCCAACTCCTCTGACAGTTCGGATCCCTTCAAAGCCATCTCTATGCAACTTCTTACGAAGATAGGAAATGTAGGTATCAACCACAGTGCTCTCGGACTCAAATGTGATTCCCCAGACTTCATCAAGCAGATAAGACTTGCTTAATACGCGACCTTTACTTTCAAGGAGCACGTGAAGCAATCGAAACTCTGTCGGTGAAAGATCGACAACTTCTTCATTGAAAGTCACTTGATGCGAATCGCTGTCCAGGGATATTGGACCGCATGAAAGACTTGCGGAACTTGCAACAGTGAATTGCGAACGGCGCAGAATCGCTTTGATGCGTAGAACGAGCTCTTCGAGACCAAATGGCTTGGTCACGTAATCGTCGGCACCTAATGTCAGCCCACGAGTGATATCTGCACGATCTCCCCGTGCGCTTAACATCAGCGCTGGGGTGTTGTCACCGTTGCTGCGGATTCGCTCAACAAATTCAAAACCATCCATCATCGGCATATTGATATCGACAATCAGTAGATCAGGCTTGGTTGTACGAAGAAGGGTCTGTGCGACCATTGCATCAGGTGCGGTTACGGTCTCAAAACCAGCCAACTTGAGAGCATCACCCAATAAATCACGGACTCCTGCTTCATCATCGATCACCATAATTAATTGGCTCATACCCCAACCTTGCCATGTAGAACGCTCAATTGCCACCGTCTTTAAACTTCGCACACGGAGCCACGAGGAGTTTCACAGAATATTCACACGTCATAAGAATTACTATTGGCTCATGAGAAGAAACCACCGACAGGCAACAATTGCCATTTCAGTCGCGCTCTTCTCTCTCGCTCTCACTCCATTACACGCAGATGTCACGCCATCGCCAACACCTTCTCCAACTGCAACTTCATTTAAGGCACTTCAGGAGCAGTATAAGAAGGATCGCGAGACTTTTATTCAGGCAGTCAAAAACCGCGAACAGCGTATTCGTGAAATTAATTCAGCATTTAAAGCGTCAGTAGATAAAGCAACATACGAAGCAAAGACTTTGATGGCAACGGCAACAACTCCTGATCAAAAGAACGCTATCTCTGCGCAGCGTCGAAGCGCTGTAGCTGCAGCAATAGTTGCTCGTGAGAGTGCAGTCGCAGCTCTTGGTTCATTGCCGACGCCACCTGTCGAACCTGTTCGACCAACAAAGATGGCAGCACCTGGCATGAGCGATCAGAAGGCAAAGCCGAAGCGTTAACTATTCGCTTAAATCCACTTTCATAGTTCGCAGAGTCTGTCGATCATGGCTCTTATCTTTTTCATGAATACGACGAATTTGAAGTTCAATGCTCTTTATCGCATCATCGAAAGCTGCAACATCGTTGAAGCCTAACGATTCAGCTCGAAGCAAAGGCCCTGAACCATGCGATGTTATAACGACTTTGTGGGAATTCTTGCCTTGTCGAGGATTCGCCTCGTGGGTAACTTCTACTTCAATGCGATCAATAACGACGCTAAAGCGTTCCATTGAATGAAGTTTCTCTTCTGCTATCTCTTTAAAGTCTGATGCAAGTTCTGCATGTCGAGTATGGATAATGATTTTCACATCTCCAACAATGTCACTCGGCAAGTGAAAATGTAAGAGGGAAGAAAAAAATTAATTAAGTGGCAAGAGATAAACAATGAGCGTCAGTACTGCGGCGAGAGCCAGCGACTGAACGAGGATGGTGATAGCGGTCTTGCGGTCAGCTGCCAGAGCGGCCTTATCGGCTACGCGAGAGATTTTTCCTAGGCGCCCAAAGTTAAATGTGCCCATAAAACCGTATGCCAGACAGAAGCGCTTACGTGATTGAACGAAGCCAATTGAGAATATTGCAAGCGGGAGGAAAATTCCCAAACGAATCGAGGGCGCTGCATCTGTTGTAATAAAACCTACGAGTGCACTTACGCTGAGAAAGAGTCCGATTAATGCAACAACTTGGCGTTGGCGAACTTCAGCCTTACCGATATTGCAAGAACCAGCAACATATTGATCGCTCATTTATGCATCTTCGAATTCATCTTCATCAACCCATGCATCGGTAGTTGTGTCATCTTGCTTCTCAACCCATGAGAGAAAAGAGCCGACAGCACGAAATGCCAGAATCGCAACAGTAACCGCTGCGATGAGTCGTCGAAGTGCCTTCATGAGGATAAAAATACTCCTCTTTAAGGATAAGCGCCTCTTTTACGCCCTAGAAAGAGCGGTGTCGATATCTCGCCACAAATCTTCAACATGTTCGCATCCAACAGATAGGCGGATGAGATTTTCAGGAACGCTATCGCTCTCAAGTGCCCAACGGCGTCGACGCTCCCAAGTGGTCTCAACTCCCCCAAGGCTTGTCGCATTGGTGATGATGGATGCGCCATCGCATACGCGTTCCGCAGCGGCTGCATCTCCTGTGATCTCAAAGGAGACAATTGCGCCAAAGCCTGGGTAGCGAACATTGGTAACAGACTTATGTCCCGCCAATTTCTTGGCCAATTCTGAGGCGCTCTTCTGTGCCTGTTCAAAGCGAAGTGGGAATGTGCGAATACCTCGAAGGCCTAGCCAAGATTCGAATGGACCAGGGATGGCTCCGTAAGAGACTCGTGCATTCTGCAGACGAGCATGCAGCGCTGAGTCCTTTACTGAAAGTGAGCCGAGGATGACATCGCTATGGCCAGCTAAATACTTTGTTACTGAGTGCATCACAATATCTGCACCGAATGTGAGCGGTTTCTGATTAAGTGGTGTTGCAAAAGTATTGTCGAATCCAACTCCGATATTGCGCTTCTTAGCTTCGCCAATAATGGCTGAAACTTCAGCGACACCAAGGCCAGGATTTGTTGGAGATTCAACCCATAAGAACGCCGCACCTTGCAATTGTGCGATTACTTCTTTTGTATCGGTGATATCTACAAAGCGAACTTCAAGTCGTCCTTCTGCGTGATATCGCTTGAGCAGAGCCATTGTTCCGCTGTAACCCTCGTGAGATGCAACAACTGGTGCACCGTGAGGCAAAAGTGAGAATGCAGCAGTGATTGCAGCCATTCCGGAAGAGAAGAGCAAAGTAGAAGTGGCCTCTTCAAGGGCGCTGATCGCTTCTTCAAGAGGCTGCCAGGTTTCATTGCCTGTGCGACCGTAATTGATTGGACCACCTGCAACAAATGTTGAATTGAGCGAAATCGGAATATTGATACCTTCACCAGCTTGATGAACTGGACGACCTGATGAGATCGCAAGGGTCTCGGGATGAAGGTGTTCGTTGCTCATCGGATAAGAGTAATCGTTAACGCAGAACTGTGGCGAGGCGATTGAAGGCCTCTTCAAGAATTTCGGGGCTTGTTGCAAAGTTAAGGCGCACAAATTGTGTTGAATGCGAACCGAAACGATGGCCTGGAACAAAGGCGACCTTCGCGTGCTCAATCAAATATGTTGAGGGGTCATCACCAAGATTGAATGAGGTGAGGTCTAGCCAAGCAAGATAAGAACAATGTGGAATCAGATAGCCGACTCCAGGAGTCTTGGCTTGAATCAACTCAGCGACATATTTTCGATTGTGATCGAGTTGAAGCATCAAGGCATCCAACCATGGCTCACCTTTTTCGAAGGCTGTCACTGTGGCAAAGGCTCCGAGCAGGGAGGCTCTGTAATGGGTCGCAGGTGCTATCCCATTAAGAAGCTCGTACATCTTTTCATTCTCCGTGACGATGATGGCGCACTTAAGACCAGCAATATTCCAACCCTTACTCGCTGCGGTGATTGTGATTCCAACTTCGCGCGCAGTGTCAGATACAGCTAGGAACGGCGTGAACGTCTGTTCGGCAAATGTAAGCGGCGCATGAATCTCATCGCTCAACACGTACACATTGTGTTTCTTCGCCAAATCTGCGAGTCGGGAAAGTTCTTCACGGGTATAGACGCGGCCGAGCGGATTATGTGGGTTACTAATGAGATGCGCCTTGATCCCGGACGCATATGCCTTTTCGATTCCATCCCAGTCAAGCATCCAATGACTTCCGTTGACTTCTATTTCAGATTGAGTCAGAGGAACATCTACTTCTTCTAGATGAGTTTCTTTAGACCATGTCCAAAAATTCGGATAGACCGGTTGATTAATCAAAATCTTATCGCCAGGTTTTGTGATCACACGAAGAACTTCAACCACACCGACGCCAACATCGGCTGCGATGCGAACTTGTAGTGGATCAACTGTCCAACCCCAACGGCGCTTCGCAAAACCTGCGAAAGCTACGCCCATTTCTGGAATTGATCCAAGATAACCCAAATCGGATTGATCAATCATTTCGCGAAGTGTTTGGCGAATCGGATCAGCTACTGGGAAATCCATTTCAGCCACTGGTAGCGGAAGAATCTCCTTGGGGAAGGCGCGCCATTTCTCGCTTCGATGTGTCTGTAATTCTGCGAGATCAAGGGCCTTGAGGTGATGCATGGACTTAGTATGTCACTAACAATAAAGTTAATCCATGATCACTGAGTCACAGATGAAAAAGATTACACGCGACTTAGCGGCTCGTGATGTGCGACTAGCCAAAGTGATTGAGGCACATCCTTTATGCACGTTAGGCAGAAACCCAAAGCCCGTCACCCACTTTGAGGCTCTCGTTGAATCAGTTATTTCTCAGCAATTAGCGGTAAAGGCGGCCGACACAATTTTTGGACGTGTTAAGGGTTTAGCGAAAGGTCGCATAGTTCCGGGGCGAATTGTGGAAATTTCTGAGAAGGATATGCGTGAAGCAGGGGTATCGGGTGCAAAGTTCAAAACAATCCAAGGCCTTGCCGATGCTGCGCTGACAAAGCGAATCAATATAAATAAGTTACACGAGATTGAAGATGATCAATTGGTCTTTCATCAATTGACATCGCTATGGGGAATCGGACCATGGACAGTTGATATGTTTATGATGCATCAACTCAATCGATTAGATATCTGGCCAACTGGTGACTTAGGTGTGCGCCGTGGCTGGGAGAAGATATATTCATTGAAGGAAGAGATTGAACCCAATGCGCTTGAAAAGAAAGGCGAGAAATTCCGCCCCTATCGAAGCGTAGTTGCGTGGTATTGCTGGAGGGCGATTAGTTAGCCACCGCTGGAAATGGCACGCCAGTAGATGAATGGCAGTCATATCCATTGGGATTTTTCAGCAGATACTTCTGGTGGTATTCCTCAGCAAGGTAATACGGAACTCCATCAGCGCTCAAAATTTCAGTGACAATCTGGTCAATACCTTCACGCGTCAGAGCTGCTTGATAGACATCGCGAGTTACTTCGGCTTGAAGCTGTTGTGATTCAGAGGTCGTAAAGATGGCGCTGCGATATTGAGTTCCGATATCTCCACCTTGGCGATTAAGCGATGTCGGATCGTGCATCACCCAGAACTCTTCAAGCAATCTGCGATAACTGACGCGAGTTGGATCAAAGGTGACTTCCACCATTTCTGCATGGCCAGTGACTCCGGTGCAGACTTGTTCATATGATGGATTTGGACGGACTCCACCCATATAACCAACACTTGTCTCGATTACGCCATCGATATTCCAGAATCGACGTTCTGCGCCCCAGAAACAACCAGTTGCAAAATATGCTTTCTCTGAACTGTTCATAGTCGGATAACCTACCCTTGTACCTGCGCCCCCGTAGCTCAGGGGATAGAG
>CAZAET010000027.1:0-8425 GCA_964484215.1 uncultured Candidatus Planktophila sp.
GAGAAGAGACCAGGTTCTTTTGGATCATTCTGGTGACCCTGGCAACGATCTGCTTTCTTTACGCCCTTGAGAGCAATCTCGATGTGATTGCCGCATCCTGCCCATGTTGGCTTTCCGCACTTGCGGCATGTGGTCTTATGACACATATTCCTTCTCCTTATTTGTAGTTGCTGCAGGCGAGTTACTCCAGGTGAGATATCCGCCATCTAGATTTACTGCGTTGAATCCGAGTTCTTTAAGCAACATGGTTGCCGTGTGTCCGCGTTGACCAACTTGGCAATTAACGAGGACGTCTTTATTCGTCAATTCTGCAACGCGATTACGGATTTCATCCACCGGCATCGACATGGCGCCTGGGATAGAACCTGCTGCGTATTCAGAAGAAGTACGAACATCTACAAGCTGGAATCCACGGTCTTGGAACTCATCAATCTGGCTCCACTGAGCTGTTTCAAGAAGCCCGCTCATAATATTTTCGGCGATATAGCCGAGCATATTGATTGGATCTTTCGCTGAACCAAATGGTGGTGCATAAGCAAGCTCAAGATCTGCAAGCTCGGGTGCGGTAATGCCACCACGAATGGCAGTAGCGATTACATCGATGCGCTTATCAACGCCATCGATACCGACACCTTGTGCTCCAAGGATTTCACCTGTCTTCGCATCAAAGATCATCTTTAGCGCCATCTGCTTTGCCCCTGGGTAGTAGCCAGCATGTGAATTTGGGTGAGTGTGAATGACCTTGAAAGCTCGACCAGACGCTGACAGTCGCTTCTCATTCCAGCCAGTTGCAGCAATCATGAGGTCAAAGACTTTAACGATTGCAGTTCCGATTGTCTTTACAGGTCTAGTCGTACGACCAGCGATGTGATCAGCCACTACTCGACCATGACGATTCGCCAGGTTTGCAAGAGGGACAAGAGTAGAACTTCCATCTATCGCATCAGTCTTTTCAGCGACATCACCAACAGCGTAGATATCTGGGTTACTGGTTCGATTGAAATCATCAACATCAATACCACCGCGAGTTCCGATGGTTAGGCCAGCTTCTTTCGCAAGTTTGATGTCGGGGCGCACGCCAATCGCCAAAATGATCATCTCTGCGGGAAGGACAACACCATTAGAGAGAATTACCGATGATTCAGTAATCTGTTGTGCAGAAGCTCCAAGATGAAGTTCGACGTCGTTCTTGATCATTTCCTTCGCAACCAAAGTTGCCATTTCAGGATCAAGTGGGGCGAGAAGCTGAGGAGCGGCTTCAACCACAGTTGTATTGATTCCCTTATGAATGAGGTTTTCAGCAATTTCAACGCCAATAAAGCCCCCACCGATTACAACAGCGTTAGCTGGCTGCTGGGAAACTCGGGTGAAAATCTTTTCAACATCTTCAACGGTTCGAAGTGTCATTGCGCGTTCGATGCCTGGAATAGGCGGAACGACTGGTGAAGCTCCAGGGCTCATGACCAACTTGTCATAGCTAAGCTCATAGCTTTCACCACTTAGTTCATTCTTTACGATCAAAGTCTTTGCAGATGGGTTGATGGATTCAACTTCAGATGCAATACGTACATCGAGCCTGAAACGTGCATGCAGGCTCGCAGGTGTCTGAAGAAGGAGGGCTTCTTCCTCTTCAATCACGCCACCGACGTAATATGGCAAACCACAGTTCGCATATGAGACATGGCCACTCTTTTCGATGACAATAATTTGGGCATCTGCATCAAGTCTGCGCATACGTGTTGCTGCGGACATGCCGCCGGCAACTCCGCCAATAATTACAATTCTCATTAGTTGGTAACCAATGGCAGCCCAGCTGAAACCCAGTCTTCAACGCCAGCATTGAGATTGAACAAGTTCGTGAAGCCCGCATCTTTCATACGATCCACTGCTACCTGAGATCGGCGCCCACTACGGCAATAAACTGCATATGTAGCGCTCTTATCTAGCTTTTCAATTTCAAAATCAAAGTTCATAGCTTCGACATCAATATTTATTGCATTCTCGATATGCCCGCTCATAAATTCACCAGAAGTGCGAACATCTAAAGTAATGACCCCAGCTTCCTTCGCCTTAGACTGAAAATCCTGAGCCCCAAGATTTGCTGACCCAGATGTTCCGCAGCCAGTAAGGAGGAGGATTGAAGCGGCCACTGTCGAAATAAGTTTTTTCACGATGCTCCTATGCAAGACTTAAAAAAAGTTTTTGTAGCTGAGCAGTAACTTGCTCCTGGTTGTTCTTACCCTCAACAAGACATTCTTTGAGGCTTGCCGAAATAAGGGTGAAGGCTGCTGTGTTAACCGCCTTCGATACAGCCGACATCTGAATGACAATCTCGTCACAGTTGCGACCTTCTTCGAGCATTCGTACAACTGCCCCTAGTTGACCCTGAGCACGCTTGACTCTCTTGGCGATTGCCACGAGTTGTACTTCGTCAGAGAGAACATGTGAAACCTTCTTTGCGGCCACGGTTAGCCACACTTACAAATTTGATCTTGTGGAACGCCAGCAAGCGCTTCATCTACATGCTGGCCGCAGCCTGACCATGTGTACTTCTTGCAGGTATTACAGATTACGCGTGAGCACATTTGATTGTGTCCTTTCTTGAGGGCTAGCCCTCCGTTATTCCTTGAGAATAGCATACCCCTAGGGGTATCTTCAAGTCGTACCAGAAACGCTGGCTACATGGCATTGGAGAGAAAAAATGGCTAAGAAAGTCATAGTCCTAGGTGCAAATTTCGGCGGTCTCACTGCTGCACTTTCATTAAAGCGAGAATTAAAGAATGAGGTTGAAGTTACAGTAGTAAGCGATCGAGATTATTTTCTATTTAATCCTTCCTTAATCTGGTTACCTTTCGGAGCAAGAAATGCTGGAAACGTGACTTTTAAAGTTCGACCAACATTCGAAAAAGCTGGAGTTCACTTTATTGAATCGGCAGCAACGGAAATCAAACCTGATACTAAATCGGTATCTCTCGCAAATGGAGAATCAATTAAATATGACTACCTTGTGATTGCAACCGGAACAAGAAATAAGCCTGAAGCAGTTGATGGGTTATTTGAGAACACTTCAACAATCACGACTCTAGGAGACGCGGAACTCGCTGGGGAAAACTGGAAAAAATTTCTTGATGATCCAGGTGACATAGTAGTTGCAGCAACTCAGGGAGCAAGTTGTTTTGGAGCAGCATATGAATTTTTATTTAACACTTCATACCAACTTCGAAAAGCAGGAATTAAAAAAGATGTGAAATTGTCTTACATAACTTCAGAACCTTTCTTAGGCCATTTTGGGATTGGGGGCCTAAATCACGGCGAACAGTTACTGGGAATGTTTTTAAAGAAGGAGAAAATTACTCCATACACAAATGTTGCACTCGATCATGTTGACCAAGGTCGTATGGTCACTACGGAAGGCATAAAGCATGACTTCAAATATGCCATGGTGATTCCGCCATTTGTGGGACAAGACTTTTTAAGAAAAACCGATGGACTCGTAAATGCAGGCGCTTTTGTAGATGTGAGACCTACTTACCAATCATTAAAGTGGGACGACATTTATGCCGTCGGTCTTGCTGCTGCCGTCACTGCTCCTTGGCAAACACCAACTCCGGTTGGAGTTCCAAAAACTGGATTCCCGACGGAACAGATGGCTCACGTTGCGGCAAAAAATATTGCAGCCCAAATCAGAGGTGAGGAGCCACGACACGAAAAGGCCTTTGGTGACATTCCAGCCGTATGTGTGATGGATGCAGGAAATAACGGTGTTCTAATTCTCGCTGACAAAATGTTGCCGCCGCGCAAACATGGAGTCATGATTCCTGGGCCACAAAATCATTTATTCAAACTGGGATTTGAAAAGTACTTTATGTGGAAGATGCGTACAGGAAGAGTAAATCTTCCGTAATCAGAGTTCCCGCCCTGTGGCTCACTCTCTCCTTGTCACTGGGCGGGATTCACAAATATTTTGCGAGAATTTTTTTCGCTTTGCTCCAGAGGCTTGATGTCTGCTCTAGCGGTGAAACTTCGAGAATTCTATTTTTCGCAGGCTCATCTGGAGTAATCACATCTTTGAGGGCCGGTGAATTATGGTCCAATGAATCGGCGATGACGCCGATATTTGCCACAATTGAGAGACCGCGGACGATTTGCTCTTGATCTACATCTTTTCCATCCTCAATGAGCGTCTCTGCCAATACCGACCCCGCATCTCGAGCATCATCTGTTGGAGAGGATGAGAAATCATTAATGTCATCAGGTAACTCAACATGAGCAGAGATTGCGTAACTTGCCGCTGAGAGTGCAACAGCAATTTGTTTCTTAGTTGAGTCAGCAATTCCACCTTCGACCGCAGAATCAAAG
Organism: uncultured Candidatus Planktophila sp.; assembly: GCA_964484215.1. GTDB lineage: Bacteria > Actinomycetota > Actinomycetes > Nanopelagicales > Nanopelagicaceae > Planktophila. The sequence continues at coordinate 4,360 of CAZAET010000027.1, forward strand.
AGAGTTCTTGCAATCGTTCGAACCTGTACAAGCGTGTGTTCTGCAGCAATTCCTTCGATATATAACTCTTCGGCAACATCTTTCTCCGCAGTTGGAAACCAACGCGCATGACTTCGAGCTTCGACAGATTGAGATCTAATTGCTGGAACTTCTTCAACGAGTAGTCGAGCAGAAGCTAACCATTGGCCAGCATCTTTCTGTGTGTAGCCAGCGGCAACGCCTTCGGACATCTCCGCGAGTAGTTCAGCTGCCTTCTTACTTACTCGAGCGATTTGTTCACGTGCGCGATCAGCAGGTGTCTTTGGGTGAGAAAAGTAAGAGAAGACGATTGCGACAGCGGCGCCAATTAATGTCGATCCAAGACGATGCGCCGCAGTAGTTTGTGAGATTCCGGGGCCAATAACAATCAAGGCTGTGACGGGAACATTTACCGAAGCTACTTCGCCTAGATGTAGCGCGCGAGCAACTACAGCACAGAGAATGATTGTTGTAGCGATTGCGATGAATCCAAAGTTAAAGATTGACACTGCTAGTAGCGCCGTTCCGGCACCGATAGCTGTGCCGACAATCTGGCCGAAACCTTCGCGAATTGATTTATGCAGGGAGATTCGAATACTGAGAGTTGAAACAATTGCTGCAACGACTCCGCCGCCTTCAACTACAGAGTCGCCGATAAACCAAGCGACACCGCCTGATAAACCAGCGACGGCGATTTGACGGACCCATAGTTTGCGGTCCGTAAATAATCTAATTAATCGCTTAAACATTGAGAGTGAGTTTACGCCTGACTAGGATAATTGCATGGCTCTCAACGCAGTCGAAATCTCGAAACTTCTTAAAAAGGCGAGAACTGTTGCGATAGTTGGGATATCAGATAAGCCAGATCGACCAAGCTACGGTGTTGCCCACTACTTACTTGAGAATTCCCATTTTGAAATCTTCTTTGTGAATCCACTTCTTGATGAGGTCTTAGGCAAGAAAGTCTTTAAGTCACTTAAGGAGATTCCCGCACATATAGATATCGTAGATGTGTTTCGTAAGCCTGCCGACTGCCCAGAAGTATTAGCTGAGAGCATCGAAATCGGTGCTGGTTCAATTTGGTTGCAGCTTGGAATCTCTGTTCCTGAGGTGGAATCAATAGGAAATGCTGCCGGTTTAACGGTTGTGATGGATCGCTGTATTAAAATTGAATATGCAGCGCTGTAGCTAAACTTTTTAAGAGTTAACCCTTTGTAGAACCGAGGGTAAGTCCTGCAATAAATTGCTTACGCAATATGAAGAACATAATCACTGTAGGCGCTGCAGCGATAATTGCTCCGGCCGCCAGCAGGTTGAAGTCTGTGACGTACTGACCCTGAAGACGGCGAAGAGCTGAGGTAATAGGGCGCTTTGAGTCATCTGACATCAAGACCAACGCCCAGAAGAATTCGTTGTAAATCCAAGTAGTCATAAGAACACTGAGCGCAGCCAATGCTGGGCGCAATAGCGGCAAGATGACGTTGAAGTAGTGGCGGAATACGTTCGCTCCGTCGATTGTTGCTGATTCAGAAATTTCCTTTGGGATGGTCTTCATATAGGAAGAGAGCACGAAGGTTGCAAAACCGACCTGGAAACCGACGTGAACCAGAATCAAGCCACCGTAATTGTTGTACAGCAAGTTACGGTTACCAAATAACTCGCCAACCCAGATAAACATCCAGAAGACCGGGATATAAGTAAGGACAATAGGAAGCATGTTGCCTGCTGTGAAAAGCAAAAGGAGTGTGAGATTAAATTTATATTGGTAGCGAGTTACAACGAAGGCAACGAGGGAACCGAAGAACAGGGTCAAGATGACTGATGGAACTGTCACGATAAGCGAGTTCAGAAGGTACTTGCCGATTTCCATTTCTCTTACGGCATTAATGTAATTATCAAGAGTAAGACGACGAGGCCACGAGAAAATCCCGTAAGAAATAATGTCGTTATATGGACGAAGTGATGTCCACACAGTCCAGAGGATCGGGAAAATCCAGACGAAGGCAAAGATTCCAATAAAGATTGAGATGATGGTGTCTTTACGTTTCTGACTATTGCGATACTGCTCGCTCTGAACTACTCCGGTGCTCATTTGAGATCCTCTTTAAAGCTAATTCGAAGATAGGTAATGATTGGGACGATACAGAGCAGGAGAAGGATTACTGCGTAGGCAGCGCCCTTCATCGAGATACCTTGACCCGCAAAGTTCTGGAAAACCAAGAGGTTAAGCAATGGGAAAATTGTTGGGCTTCCGTAGATGATGTAAACCAAGTCGAATGCTCGGAGAGATTCGATCAAGGTAATGACCACGATGATGATGTTTACTGGCTGCATCGTTGGCAAAATGATCTTGCGGAAGATCTGCCACTCGGTTGCACCATCAATTGCAGCAGCTTCTTTGAGCGCTGGATCGACAGATTTAAGGCCAGATAAATAGAGAAGCATGATGTAGCCAATATGTCGCCACGATGCGATTCCAAGGATTACCCAGGTATTAATTTTGGGGTCACCATAAATAGATATGGCATTACCGATGTCACGACCCATAAGGCCTTGAACGAATCCACCTGGTTGCAACATAAAGTTCCAGATAATTCCGATAACAGCGAGTGAGAGAACTACAGGTAAGTAATAAATTGATTCGTAGAAAGCGTGGCCTTTAATTCCGCGATCAATCTGATACGCCAACATGATTCCGAGAGGTGTTGCAATCAAGACGAAGAAAGCTAGCCAAATTCCGTTGTTCTTAAGTGCCTGATAAAAAAGTGGGTTATTTACAAAGATATTCTTATAGTTCTGAATTCCTGCCCACTGAATATCCTTAAGGCGAATGCCGTTCCAATACGTAAACGAGAGAATGATTGTTACGACTGCTGGAACCCAGAGAAGAATAATCTGGAGAAGCGTCGGAATTCCAACAAATGTCGCGAGAGTAAAGCGATCTGTTTTGGAAAGAGTACGGCGGCTACGATTTTTCTTAACCGTAGCCGCCGTCTTCATACCTTTAACTTACTAGCACTTTAACTAATTAACAACTAAGAAATTAGTTCTTTGGAAGTGCATCCCATTGTGCTTGTACGTTTTCGAGGATCTTGTTGACATCAGAAGGCTTCTTGATGAAGCTTTGGATAGCTGGACCAACAACTGGGCCAGCAAAGTCTCCACGAGCATCGCGATCCAAGAAGAACATGATGTTCTTAGCTGAGCCAAGAACTGCAAGCTTCTGCTTGTTGAATGAATCGTATGAAGAAGTATCAAATGACTTCGATACGTAAATATTTGTATCTCCAGCCTTGATTGCTTCCTTAATACCTTCTGGTGATGCCCAGAATTCAGCAAGAGCCTTTCCGCCCGCTACGTTCTTACCGTTTGCAGCAACTGAAATACCATCGAGTGGTGCGTCAATTGTGTCGATACCGAACTTAGGGTTGATTTCTGGGAATGGAACGACCCATAGATCGTCGTAATCTGCCTGAGACTTCGCCTTGAAGTCGTTAGCAAACCATGAACCCATCATCATTGCGCCTGTCTTCTTCTGGAGAAGAAGATCGCGCATGCCGTCCCATGAAATATCCATGACGTTTTCGTTCATGAATGGGATGAGCTGTGCGAAGTACTTGAATGTTTCCTTTGTGCGAGCATCAGTCCACTTTGCGCGACCGTTAAGAAGGTCGATGTGGTACTTGTAGCCGTTGACACGTGCGTTAAGGATGTCGAATGTACCCATTGCTTCCCAGCCGCCCTTAGCGCCGAGTGAGTATCCAACAAGACCCTTCTTCTGTGTAAGAGTCATCAACTTAACGAAGTCATCCCAGGTATCAATCTTCTCTGGGTTCATTCCAATTTCCTTCACCATTGACTTGCGGTAGTGCAGAGCCCATGGGTAGTAAGTTGTTGGAAGGATGTATGGCTTCTTTGTTACTGGGCTTGTTGCACCCTTGATTGCTGCTGTTGGAAGTGATGACTTCAAACGGTTGATTTCACGTGTGAGATCAGCAAGAAGACCCATTTCACCGAAGTGGTTTGAGCGGTATCCAGCCATCCAACC
>CAZAET010000028.1:0-7986 GCA_964484215.1 uncultured Candidatus Planktophila sp.
ATCGATGTCGTGGATATTGCCCGATTCCTCGAATCCCTTGAACGCACCCCAACCCTGCGTGAAAAGTTATTTACCGAATCAGAGCGCACTCTAAATTCTCAATCCCTTGCTGCTCGTTTTGCAGCAAAGGAGGCTCTCTATAAAGCGCTAAGTCCAAGCCACGGACTCCAATGGCATGAAGCAGAAGTCATCAGCGCTCCCAACGGAAAGCCTGAGTTCTTATTCCGTGGCGAAATTGCTGATCTCGTTGATGGCGCGCAGGTGCACCTTTCGCTTTCTCACGATGGTGGAATCGCATCTGCAATGGTGGTGGTTGAGCGATGAGAGCAGAAGCAATCGTTGATCTCAGCGCCATTAAGCACAACGTTGAGTTATTGAAAAAGACTGCCGGAACCAAGCTGCTCGCAGTTGTAAAGGCTGATGCTTATGGACATGGACTTGTTCCTGTTGCGAAAGCTGCGATTTCTGCGGGCGCTGATTACCTGGGTGTCGCTCTCCTTGAAGAAGCAATTGCACTTCGTGAAGCAGGCATTGAAGCGCCAATTCTTGCCTGGTTAGTTCAACCGGGATCTGATTTCAAGAAGGGGATCGAACTCGATATTGATCTCGCGGCAGCATCGCTGAAAGCGCTACAAGAGATTTCAGCCGCCTCTGAAAATAAGAAGGCTCGTGTCCATCTTGAAGTAGATACTGGTATGACTCGTGGGGGATTCCTCGCAGAATGGGATCAATTGACTGCAGAACATTTGCAGAACGTAGAAGTTGTCGGAATTTTCTCTCACTTTGCTCGCGCTGATGAACCCGGAGAAGTGCAGAACGATGAACAACTCGCTCGATTTAGCGAAATGGTTGAACGCGTCCACTCATTTGGATTCACCAGCGTGATTCGCCACTTATCAAATTCGGCGGCAACAATAAAGAATCATGCAGCAGCTTTTGACATGGTTCGTACCGGAATTGCGATGTATGGACTTTCTCCTGATGTAGCAACGCTTGGAAATTCTCAGAGCCTTGCCTTAAGACCTGCCATGCAACTTCGCGCAGCCATGTATCTGGTTAAAGATGTTCCTGCGAATACTCCAGTTGGTTACGGTGCAACCGAAAGCACTTCAGCTGATACCAAGCTCGGCGTGATTGCTATGGGTTATGCAGATGGAATTCCTCGTATTGCTCATGGAGCAGGGGTCTGGTCAGCAGGTAAAAAAGCGTTCAGCATTGGCCGTGTTTCTATGGATCAATTTGTTGTTGATTTAGGTGCGCAATCAAAGGCCCAATCGGGTGATTGGGTTGTGATTTTTGGCAATGGCTCGCATGGTGAGTTCACAGCCGATGATTGGGGCGTAGCTTCACAGACAATTAATTACGAGATAGTGACACGAATCGGTCCTCGTGTGCCTAGAATCTACGCAGCCCATGTCTACTAATTCACCGCTCCTGCAAGCCAAAGGCGTCTCAGTCTCCTTTGGTGGGCTACGCGCTCTCCATGATGTTTACCTAGACCTTCACAAAAATGAAGTCGTCGGTGTCATCGGACCTAATGGCGCCGGCAAGACAACTCTCTTTAACGCCATCTGCGGATTAGTAACTCCGGATTCAGGAACATTCTCTTTCGAAGGTGAAGAACGTTCTTGGCCTCGGACAGATCAATTAGCCGACCTTGGAATCGCTCGGACACTTCAAGGCGTTGGCCTCTTTCCTGATCTCACAGTTCTAGAAAATGTCATGATCGGTGCGCAGAAGTTTGCGAAGACTGGACTGATTTCAGCAAGTTTTGGAAAGAACACTCGAGATGAAGCAGAGCTCGCCGAGCGATCAATGGCAGCGCTCGAACGCGTGTATGCCGGCGCTCTTGCAGGTCGTCGCGCAAGCACTCTTGCCTATCCTGATACAAAGCGCGTTGCTATCGCTCGCGCACTTGTTAGCGAACCTAAAGTATTAATGCTTGATGAACCAGCAGGTGGACTTGGACCGCAAGATATCGAATGGATGAATGGTCTTATCCGAAACCTCACAGCGCATATGTCAGTGCTCATTGTCGAACACCATATGGATGTTGTGATGTCGGTCTGCGATCGTCTCTATGTTCTTAACTTCGGTGAAGTTATTTCAAGTGGCTCAGCTGATGTTGTTCGTCGCGACCCGGCAGTGATTGCTGCCTATCTCGGAACGGGGGCATGAGTGAGCCTCGTAGTAAGAGATTTAATCGTCGACCATGGCGCCATCCGTGCCATTAGCGGAGTTTCATTTACCGTAGAAACCGGAAAGCTTTCAGCAGTTATTGGTGCAAATGGCGCTGGTAAATCCACTCTGCTTCGCACCCTTTCAGGACTGAATAAGGCGACAGAAGGAACTGCGCATTGGGGCGATCACAACCTCTTGCATGGCAAGCCTGAATCCCATGTCCGCCAAGGTGTTTCACATGTCTCTGAAGGAAAGTCAGTTGTTGCCGAACTTACCGTTGAAGAGAATTTAGATTTAGGTGCGCTCTGGCGTCGCAATAAGAAGGAAGCTGTCGAAAGCAAGCAGCAAGTTATTGACCTCTTTCCTCGACTCGGTGAACGTCTTGCCCAACGCGCAGATACTTTGTCTGGTGGAGAACGCCAGATGCTCGCCATTGGTCGCGCCCTGATGTCTAAGCCAAAATTACTTCTTCTCGATGAGCCATCACTTGGCCTTGCTCCACTGATCATCGAACAAATCTTCCAAACTATTCGCGGGATCGTAGACACAATGAATCTCACCGTTGTACTTGTCGAACAGAATGCAATGGGAGCTCTCAAGATTGCAGATTCAGCAGTCGTACTAAACCTTGGACGCGTTGCAATTTCAGGAAGCGCAGCAGACCTCATCGCCGACCCAGCAGTGCGCACTGCTTACTTGGGGTACTAATGACTCAATTTATTGACATGCTTCTCATCGGAATCGGTGCCGGTTCAATTTATGCCTTAATGGCGATCGCTATGGTCTTGGTCTGGCGTTCAACTCGTGTCATTAACTTTGCCCAAGCAGGAATGGCACTTCTTTCTACCTACATTGGTTTCGAACTTGTACAGCGAACAGGCAATTTTTGGATTGCACTTCCCCTTGCAATGATTCTTGGCGCTCTATTTAGCGCACTCGTAGAGATTCTCTTGATTCGAACTCTAATTAAGCACAGCACGACTGGTCCAGTTGCAGGCATCGTTCCCATCATCGCAACTCTTGGACTGCTCGGATTTATTCGAGCATCTATTGGATTTATCTGGGGTAACCAAGATATTCAAATCCAGCCTCCACTTTCTAAGGTTGGGTTCAAGATTGGCGAAGATACAATCGCGCTTTCCCCAATGAATTTACTTGTACTACTAACAGTGATCGGAATGGTTCTTATTCTTGGATTTATTTTCCAGAAGACGAGCCTGGGACTTTCACTTCGCGCTTCTGCTTATTCACCTGAAATTGCACAGCTTGCCGGAATTCGTGTTGGAGCTATTCGCACAATTGGATGGGCGATCGCAGGCGCAGCAGGTGCTGCGGCTGGCTTACTACAAACAGTTAATGGAACTGGCGTCGTTTCTCCGGATTCACTCGAATTTAGCCTCTTGCTTACTTTTGGATTTATCGCAGCGGTTATCGGTGGACTTGAATCTCTACCGGGCGCAGTACTCGGAGCAGTAGTTCTTGGACTTGTTCTAGCCGTTGTGCAGATCTATATCAGCGGAACGTTGGTCTTTATCGTGGCCTTCGCGCTACTTCTTCTAGTACTTCTTATTCGCCCACAAGGATTTATCGGAGCGAAGGCAGGTCGCCGTGCTTAAGAAACATCCACTGGTTGGTTTCATCCTCTTCGGAGTGATCCTCTTCCTCCTTAGTAATCGTGTTGATGAACTTCGGGTTTTCCAGGGCGCAACAGTTGCAATCTATGTGATTGCAATTGCTTCAATAATTTTGCTTACAGGTTATTCAGGTCAGGTTTCGTTAGGGCATGGAGCACTCCTTGCAATCGGAGGATATGCAGCAGCACTATCACGTAATCACTGGGGAGCTCCAGTCTGGTTAACTTTCGTCATCGCGGTACTTGCTGCAGCTCTCGGCGGTTATTTGTTGGGTCTTGCAGCAGCGCGATTAAGTGGACCTTATTTAGCGGGCACAACACTTGCACTGGCAATCGGATTACCTTCAATCGCAAATCAATTTTCTATCCTTGGTGGCGAACAAGGTCTTCTCTATGACATCGGCCTACCACCTGCATCCCTCGGCGCCGATTTCACTCAATACAAGTGGTACTTCTGGATCTCAGCTTTGGCAGCTCTTGTAACAATTTATTGGTTACAAAATGTTATGAGATCTCGCTATGGCCGTAGCTGGAAAGCGGTCCGCAGCAACGATGTCGCGGCCGAACTTGCCGGAATCAACGTTGGTCGCAATAAAGTCCTAGCATTCACCGTGAGCGCAGGCTTAGCTGGCCTTGCTGGCGCCCTTTTGGCGATGACTATAAGCACAGTCTCACCCGGAGCCTTCCCTCTAGCCCTCTCCTTTTCCCTCGCGACAGGCGCAGTGCTATCTGGCGTAACTACCCTCGGAGGCGTAATGATTGGGGCAGTGACATTGGTAGCGATACCTGAAATCGTCGACATGGTCGTACACCGTTTCGAGAGTTCAGAGACAGTTGCCAATAACTTGCCCGGTCTCTTGGTTAGTACGTTACTGATTTTGACAGTGCTATTTGTCCCAAATGGCCCAGTCGAACAAATGCGTGCACGTCATGAAAAGCGAGCAAAGCGTTAGAACACCCCTTTAGGGAAATACCTAAAGGCCCTCGATGGAAGGAATGACATGATCCGAACAAATCGTCGGAAGTTAGCTCTAACTTCTGCGGTGCTAGCAGTTGTAGCAATGACAGCTAGCTCGTTACCTGCACAAGCAGCATCTGATCCGGGTGTAACTGCAACATCAATCAAGTTGGGCATTACAGTCCCAATGACTGGTATTGCATCTCCGGGCTACAACAAGATTCCAGGCGCAATGAAGGCGTACTTCGATTACGTCAACGCCAATGGTGGAGTAAATGGTCGCAAGATTACTTTGGTAATCAAGGACGATCAGTACATCCCAACAACTGCTGTCGCAAAGGCGAACGAGCTCATCCTCAGGGATAAAGTTTTTGCACTTGTTGGAACTCTAGGAACCGCAAGCACTAAAGCGATTTCAGCTTCAACACAGCTCGCTAAGCGCGGAATTCCTTCACTCTTCGTAAATACAGGATTCAGCGGATTCGCTGACAAGAAGGCTTACCCAACAACGTTCTCAATTCTTCCTTCATACCAAATGGAAGCGAAGATCATGGGCAAGTTCCTCAAGGATAAGTACGATGGCAAGAAGCTTGCACTTATCTATCAGGATGATGACTTTGGTCGCGATGCACTAGCTGGCTTCAAGCAGGCAGGCGTCACATTCACAACTGCAATTCCTTACGCTTCAGGTTCACAGTCACTTCCTGCAACAGGAGCTGGCTGGATTTCAAAGCTCAAGGCAGCTGGTACTGAAGTAACAGTTCTCTTCGGTGTTTCATCAGCATCAACTGCGGCACTTGCAAACGCATATGCTGCTGGTTACAAGACTCAGTGGGTCCTAGGTTCAGTTGGTGGCGATGCAACAACTATCGCTGCAAGCAATAAGGCTTATGTCCCACTTCTCTTCGGCGCAAAGGGCTTCTCATTCGCTCCAGCACCAAGTGATTCATCTGATGAATACGTCAAGCTCTTCCAATCAATCTATGCATCAGCTCAGCCAACACAGACCTTCGACAATAACGTCGTAGCTGGTATGTCTAATGCTTTCCTTGCAGTACAGGCAATTAAGGCAGCTGGTTCAAACCTCACACGTGCAGGATTGATCAAGACAATTGAGACTAAGGGCGCAACACTTGCTAACCCATTCCTCACACCACTCGGTTACTCAGCGACATCACACATTGGTGCCACTGGTTACTGGATTGGTACATATGACCAGACTGGTGCACTAAAGCCAGATGGTGGCAAGTACACCGTCTACACAACAGACTCAGGTAACGGACCGGTTGTTGAATCTTCATACAAGCGTCCTGCAATGCCTGCGAAGGGATTACCAAACTAATGAAAATCTCATTCAAAAAATCACGCTTCTTTACAACAGTTGCAGCTGCAGCTCTTGTAACAACAGCGGTCGTCGCAATTCCTTCAACTGCACAAGCAGCTGATCCACAGTGCGCAACTGTTAAGTTTGTAACCCAGTGCGCAGGTGCTGGTTCAGATGGCGCTCCTTATCTCATGATCGCAGCAGCGAACTTCAACGGAACAGTATTTATCTGGTCCCATGGAATTCGTCCAGCCATCAATATCCCAGCAACCCTTGCTCCAGTTGGTCCATACACAATTACTAATGCTGCAGAGCCAGGACCACTTACTTCAACAGGAGACATGTCGGTAGTTAATGCTCTTGTTGCAGCTGGCTATGGAGTAGCGGGTTCTGGTTACTCACGTCAGAGCATCAACGCGACGGAAGCTCTCAAAGCTAACGTCGAACTGATTGCAGCTTTTAAGAAGAAGTTCACAACAACATCGAAGGTCATCGCTTGGGGTAACTCACTTGGTGCGATGCATACTCAGAAGTTAGTTGAATCAAATCCTGAACTTGTTGACGGCGCAGTACTTGCATGCCCTGCAGCAAATCCAAACGATGCGCTCATCGCATACTTCGGAGATGCCCTCTATGGCTTCAAGGCTTACTTTGATCCAAGCATCAAGGTTGGTGGATACTCAACAGACCCTGTCGTTCGTCAGCAGGAACAGCTTGCCAATATCGTCAAGGTACTTACTGTTCTCGGCAAGCTATCTGCAGGTCTTTCATCAGGTGCATGGCCAGATACAGCAAGCCCTGCAGGTAAGGCGCTCCAAGCTGCTGGAATCCCATCTCGTTCTGCACTTCTTGCAGTTGGTTTGATGGCAGGAATTCCTACACGTAGCAAGCACGTTGATGGAACTTCAGGACCAACAGGTGCTGCAGAGACTTATCCATTGGCAGTTGCACCTGCTGTAGCAATTCTTGAAAACATGGGAACTGTTGGCGTTGCAGGAACTCTTCTTCTTGCAGACGGAGAATTGCTTGCAGGCGGAAAGGTCTATGACAACTCTAAGACTGATTACGCAGCACGCATCTCCGCTGAACGCGATATCTTCTCATTCGCACTCAGCGGAAACTCTGCAGTTGATGGAATCCTTGCAGCTCTTGCTGCAACACCACGTGAAACTGCAGATGCATCAGCTGTTGCAAAGATTCCTTCATTAATCGGACTTAAGGGCTCAATCACAAAGCCAACAGTCATGATTGCAACTGAATCCGATGAATACACACCAGCTTCTATTGCCCAGTGGTACGTCGATAATTACGACGCACAGTTCGCTGCTGCAAAGGATGCTGCAATCGCAGCTGCAAAGAAGTCTCGTAACTACCAAGCTCCTGTAAAGAAGTTGGTCACACTTTGGGCAAAGACTGCCCCTAAGTACTCCAAGTTCACAGCAGCAGGTTCACCTGATCTCACTGCAACACCAGGTGCTGGTACAGGCCACTGCCTCTACACATCTGCACAGTGGCTCGCCGCTGCAAAGATGATTGCTTCGGCTGTTAACACCGGAAAGTTCCCTAACCAGGGACCAATCGTGACAGCAGCTAAGAAGGTTGGTTTGTCATATGACAACAAGTTCCGAGTTCCTACATTTAAGGCTCTCTCGTAACTAGTAATTAAACAAGGAAGGGCCCCGGGGAAACTTGGGGCCCTTCTTCTTTTCTCAACTATCCTCAACCAGTGAAGATTGCTACAGCCGCTGAGATGCACGATCTTGGTAAGCGCATTGGCTCTCAATGCGTAGCCGGCGATCTCATCCTTCTTAATGGCCCACTTGGCGCAGGCAAGACTGTTCTAGTTCAGGGAATTGGTGAGGCGCTTGGCATCAGCGATGTCACTTCTCC
>CAZAET010000029.1:0-7894 GCA_964484215.1 uncultured Candidatus Planktophila sp.
ACGACCCTGGCGGGTTGCCCGAGCGGCCAATGGGAGGGGACTGTAAATCCCCCGGCTCTGCCTTCGAAGGTTCAAATCCTTCACCCGCCACCAGCAATAAAAATCCCCCTCACAACAAATGCGAGGGGGATTTCTTATGCAACTACCAATTAATGCGTGGATTCGCCTGCGCGACGACGACGGACGTTATCTCCGTAGACCGCAAGGAGAATAACTGCGCCTACAACCACGTACTGCCACTCTTGCTGGAGTTCGAGGATACGAAGTCCGTTAATCAAAACAGCCATGATCAAAGCACCGATGATTGTTCCGGAGATTGTTCCCTTTCCACCTAGAAGTGAAGTTCCGCCGATAATCACCGCAGCAATCGCTTCGAGCTCATAGCCAAGTCCGAGATCTGGCTGAGCAGAACCAAGACGTGATGTCATGACAACTGCTGAAAGACCTACGAAGAAACCGCAGAGTGCGTAGATAGCGATGAGCCAGCGATCAACCTTTACGCCTGAGAGCTTGGTTGCTTCGCTGTTAGAACCGATTGCGAATGTGTAGCGGCCAAGAACTGTCTTATTCAAGATGATTGAAGCGACGATTGCCGCAACGAGAAGGATAAGAACCGCGTTAGGCAAGTTAGGGATGATATTTCCTTGAGCGATTGAATCCCAGCCCTGCACATCTGTTGTAAAGAGAATTGGCTTGAGGTCAGAGATGATCAGAGCTAAACCCTGAGCTCCCTTCATCGTTGCAAGAGTTGCGATAAATGGAGGCAACTTAAGAACTGTAATCAGAACGCCGTTAATGGCGCCAAGGATGGTTCCGACAACGAGTCCAAGCAGAATTCCGCTCCATACATTGAGGCTCATGGCCATCACTGTCTTACCGGTAATAACACCGACGAGAGCCATGGAAGTTCCTACAGAGAGGTCGATACCGCCGGTGATGATGACGAAGGTAACACCGATCGCCATCAAACCAATAACAGTTGTCGACATCAAGATTCCGCCTGAGACGTTTGCCCATGAAGCGAAGACAGGGCGCATGATGGCGAAGAAGGTAAAGATGACGACGAGGCTAGCAAGTGCTGTTACTCGACCGATTTCTCGGCGAATGAAGGCTGCAACCTTGTTGGTGCCTTCTGCCTTAGCGCCTGCGTTAGTTACTTCTGACATTGCTCTCTCTTTTCCCTTACTAGTTAACTGTCGTTAATGTGTCGCTGAACTTGGTGGCAAGTCCCATAATGATGTTCTGATCTGCATCCTTGTTATCGATGATGCCTGTGAGGCGACCATCGCACATGACCGCGATGCGATCTGAAAGGCGTAGTACTTCAGGAAGCTCTGATGAAATCATGATGATGGATTTACCTTCTTCGGCTAGCGAAGTAAGTAAGCGGTAGATCTCATCCTTTGCTCCAACATCGATTCCACGAGTTGGTTCATCGAATATCAATACATCGCAGTTGCGGGTAAGCCACTTTGCGATAACTACCTTCTGCTGATTTCCGCCAGAAAGGTTCTTGAGGAACTGGCGCTCTGAAGGTGTGCGCACTCGAAGCTGAGCGATTGAATCGCGAGCGATTCCAGCTGCTGACTTAACCTTGAGGAAACCAAACTTATTTGAGAAGCGTGGAATCGAGGAGAGGATTACGTTAAAGGTGACATCCTGGTTAAGTAGAAGTCCATAACGCTTGCGATCTTCTGAGAGGTAACCGATTCCTGCTGCAACCGCATCAGAAGGCTGCTTAATTGAAACTTCTTTTCCATGTAGCGTAATTGTTCCGGCCGATTTCGGATCTGCGCCCATGATTGCTCGAGCAAGTTCTGTGCGGCCTGCGCCCATCAGGCCTGCGAAGCCGAGAATCTCGCCCTTGCGAAGTTCGAATGAGACATCCTTGAGAAGATTGCGATCTGAAACATTTTCGACCTTGAGAACAATTTCGGTACCAATCTTGCGGTTTTCAGGGCGCTGATCTTGAGCAACTTTGCGACCCACCATAAGAGAGATGACTTCAGGGATATCTGTTTCAGATGTCTTGAGAGTCTTTACATACTCGCCATCACGCAAAACGGTGATGCGGTCTGTGATCTTTTCGAGTTCTTCAAGACGGTGTGAAATATAGACAACACCCTTACCTGCAGCCTTAAGAGATTCAATAATCTTAAAGAGAGCATCTGTCTCTGCGGGGGTCAGAGATGATGTTGGCTCATCCATGATGATGACAGAACCGCGATAGGAAACTGCTTTTGCGATTTCAACCATCTGTTGCTTTGCAATGGTGAGTTCGCCGACGATATCTGTTGGGTTGAGCGCTAGGCCAAGTTCAGCAAGGAGCTTGGTGGCTTCAGAATTTAACTTTGGGTTATTGAGAAAGACGCGTCCTGGGCGGCGGTCTTCACGCCCAATAAAGATATTTTCTGCGACAGTCAGATGGGGCATCAAGTTAAGTTCTTGGTGAATGATGCTGATGCCAAGCTTCTGCGCTTCAAAAGGATTTGGAATTGTTACTGAATTACCACGGTAGATAATTTCGCCAGAGTCTTTCTTATAAATTCCAGAAAGAATCTTCATGAGCGTTGACTTGCCAGCGCCATTTTCGCCAACGATTGCGTGAACTTCGCCCTCGTTAAGATCAAACTGCACATTATTAAGTGCCTTAACACCCGGGAACTCTTTGCTAACGCCTGAGAGTGATAAGAGTTGCGCTGAAGCCATTATTTTCACCTTATATCTAGATGTTTGATGAGCTTATTTACTTAAGAATAAAACATGGTGGCCGAGATTGCTCCCGGCCACCATGCCTCAATTCCTTACAAATGAGTCGAAATCGACTTATTCGTAGAGGTTACCAGCGATCTTTGGATCGGTGATGTTCTTCTTATCGTAGTAGTAGAAACCTGTATCGATAAGGTTCTTTGGAACTGTCTTGTTACGTACGTAGTTAACGAGAGCTTCGACAGTCTTTGCACCGATACCCATTGGGCTCTGTGTGATTGCACCTGACTGGAGACCAGACTTGATGTTTGCCATCTGCTGCTTTCCTGAGTCGAATCCGATCAACTTAACTGCGCCATTCTTAAGCTTTGCAGCCTTGAATGCCTGTCCAGCGCCGATTGATACACCTTCGTTAGTTCCGTAGACACCCTTGAGGTCCTTGTTAGCAACGAGTGCTGCGCTAACGATTTCCTGTGCCTTGAGAGCATCTCCACCTTCAGCGTACTGAGGTGTAAGGAGCTTGATGTTCTTGTACTTTGACTTGATGCGGTTGATAAATCCGTTTGCACGGTCGATACCTGTCTGGTTTGTCTGTGAGTGACCGACAACCAAAACCTTACCCTTGTTACCAACCAACTTAGCCATCCAGTCTGCAGCGAGTGCGCCAGCAGCTGTTGAGTTTGTGTATGCAACGCCAAGTGCGCAGTCAGAGTCTGGTCCTAGTGCAGGAACTCCACCTTCACAGCTTGCAGCTGTATCGAACATGTACACAGGAATGCCTGCTGCCTTAGCTGCCTTGAGCTTTGGAAGTGACTGTGTTGTACCAAGTGCTGCGTAACCGATTGCATCTGGCTTAAGTGCAATTGCTGCATCAAGCATTTCAAGCTGCTTATCGATCATTGTTTCTGCTGCTGGACCAACGAAGTGAATTTCTGCATTCATCTTCTTAGCCTGATCTTCAGCACCCTTCTTTACTGCCTGCCAAAATTGATGTGTTTCGCCCTTTGAGATCAATTCGATCTTGAGAGTCTTTTCTGCTGCAGTTACTGGACCTGTTGTTCCAGCTACTAGCGCCAGTGCTGCAACTGCAGCAACTGTCATTAGACCTTTCTTCATTTATATCTCCTTCAAAAGCAGCCGAATTGCTGTGTGGGAATCTTATGTCGGCATGGGGTAGCACTCAATAGGGAGCGGGTATTTACTCGGCAGTAAAGCCAATCGTTACAGCTTCGTTATCTTGTATGCAGAAATCGCATTTTCTAGCCAGAAAAGTTCATTTTCAGTTTCCGAAAACTTTGCCGTCAGGCTTTCGGCTAGGTGAACTACCTCTGAATAACTAGAAGAAGCCAATAGGGCGACGGGCCAGTCCGAGCCGAACATCAGGCGCTGTGGGGTGAAGCTGGCGATGATGTGATCGACGTAAGGTGCGAAGTCACTGGTCTGCCAAGTGTTCCACTTTGCCTCCGTCACCATTCCGGAAATCTTGCAGGAGACATTATCGAAAGCTGCAAGTTCTGTGATCAAAGATTTCCACGGCTCGATTTCTTCTTTAGCAATGTATGGCTTTGAAATATGGTCGAGGACAAATTGCACATCAGGGCAAGCTTTCACTAATTCAATTGCCGCTTTCAGCTCTGGCGTTTTGGTGAGAATGTCGTAGGTCAAACCCATCTTGCCAAGTTGCCGCACAGTGGCAATTGATTGTGACTTAGCTAGATAGTTTGAATCCGGAAGATCCTGCGCAACGTCGCGGATACCTTTGAGATAGCTGGCACCAGGTGCTTGTAAGTATTTTTCGCAATCTGCGATTGCATCGGGTGAATCTATTTGCAGCCAGCCCACCACGCCAACAATTGTTGGGTCAGTATCTGCAAGAGCTAAGAGTTCATACGTTTCATCGTTGGTAGTTGTTGCATGAACAAGGATTGTTTTTTCAATTTTGGTTCCGGATATCGCAGTTCGTAGATCATCAGCATCAAAGTTACGACGGACAGGGTCCATGCCATCGCCGACCATCCACTCTTGAGGACGAATAGATAAATCCCAGAGGTGGTGATGCGAATCGATTCTCATGGTTGAAAATTAACCTTGTGCGACAACATGTTCAAGAGGCTTACCTGCGGCAAGTAGCTTGAGCTGAGATTCAATGAGTGCTCTTCCGCGAGGTTCAAAAGCTTCCGAATTTCCACCGATGTGAGGAACTATCTGTACATTCTTTGCGCTCCAGAGCGGATGATCCGATGGAAGAGGTTCTGGGTCAGTCACATCGAGAGCAGCAAAGATACGTCCCGAGTTAAGTTCCTTAAGTAGAGCATCTGTATCCACGACAGGACCACGAGCAACGTTGATGAGTAGCGCTCCATCCTTCAGCTTCGAAAGTCTTTCAGCGTTGAAGAGATGGCGTGAAGAATCTGAGAGAGGAAGAATCAGGATCACGATATCTAAATTCGGCAGATGGTTATCTAGCTGATCAATAGTGAGTGAACCATTGCGGCCAGATTGGGTAAATGCGGTGATGGATACTTCAAAACCAGAAAGGTTCTGGGCAATCTTCTTACCGATAGAACCGAATCCAACAATTCCGATTTTGCTATCGGAAAGAGCAGAGGTTCGATGATGGCTCCAGTTACCAACTAATTGCTCGCGCATGAACTCTGGAAATCCTCGGCGAGAAGAAATAGCTAAACCGACAGCAAGTTCTGCAGTGGAAGCATCATGAACACCGCGCGCATTACAGAGAATTATGCCTGGGCGCAGATAAGCAAGTGCGTCGTCGTATCCGGCGTTGAGCATCTGCAAGATCTTGAGGTTGGGCATCTGTGCCGCGTAGGAAAGCGCCTTGGCGCCACCCATATAGAGAGGTACATAGAAATCAATTTCTGATAAATCAGATGATTCAAGTGGAAAGTTTTCGGGGGAGAGCAAGGTAATTCCTGGTGGCGCAACAAGGTCAGACCATTGGGTCCATACCTTCACCGTTGACACAGTTACTTACCTTTCAGGAATAACAACAACTGGGTTTGAAAGAACACCAACGCCTGCAACATCGATTTCAACGATATCTCCGGCAGTGAGAGCAATATCCATCGGTGGAACGATTCCTGTGCCTGTAGAAAGAATGAGACCGTGTGGGAAGTCTTGGCATCTAAAGACGTAATCAACGAGATCTTCTAGTGTGCGATTAAGTGCACCAAGAGAAGTCTCTGCCTCCCAGACCAAGGTAGATCCACGAAGAATCTTCGCCTTAATGCTCATCTCTTTCGCAACAGGAGCCAGCCAAGCGGGAGTGATATCTGGGCCGATGGCAGTTGACCCAATGTAGATCTTGGCCTGAGAAAGATAGAGCGGGTTCTCGCCTTCGATTGAACGAGCAGTGACATCGTTACAGATGGCGTAACCAATGATTTCGCGATGCTTATTTATATAGATAGCTACTTCTGGTTCGGGTACAGATGCTTCACTGTCATAACGAATACCGATCTCTGCGCCAGTTCCACGAGCGCGAACAGCTGTTGATTTAAAGAAGAGTTCTGGGCGATCTGCTTCATAGACACGTTGATATACATCAGGTACGCCACTCTCTTCTTTACGTGCATCACGTGAGCGAAGGTAGGTAACGCCTGCGCCCCAGAGTTCAATTTCAGAGGCGATAGGTGCTGCAAGCTCTCCGGATACTTCAGCACCTGCACTCGCAGTGCGCGCTTTCAGTTCTTCAAGTGTGAGATGCATGGCTTCAGTCAGAGTTGGAAGCCCATCAACTGATTTGTGAACTCCATTAACGGTGACTGCAAACTGGTACTGAGAATCTTTTGTTTTAAGTACTGAGAATTTCATTGCAATCCTTCGTTAGTCGAGGTGGAAGTTCTGGTGAAGGGTATGCCACCACTCGCCATCGCGCGCTTCGGGAACCTGTACCTGCATTGGGGCAGTGATTTTCCACCAATTCTGTGTTTCAGGATCTGCGGCAATGAGAGCCATATCTGCTTCATAATCCGTGCCTGTGTACTCCATATAAGCGAAGAGCAAATTCTCGTAACGGAAGATTGAGTAATTCTGGATGTTTGCTCGCTTGAGTGTTGCTGCAACCGTTGGCCAGATGTTTTCGTGAATACGTTCGTACTCTGCAATTTCCTCTGGCTTAATTCCGATTACCTGGCCGATACGTTTAATTGTCATACGGCCAACTTCGCAATCAAACCTGCATCTTCAAGTTCAGTCCAGAGATTATCTGGAAGCTTGTGCTCAAAGTTCTCGATATTTACTTCTAACTCTTCTCGATTGCGAGGACCAACGATGACTGATGTAACGGCTGGGTGGCGATGCGGGAATTGCAGTGCTGCGGCCAAAAGAGGTACATCGCGCTCTTTAAGGAAGTCACAAATCTTTTTTGCTCTAGCAATGATTTCATCGGAAGCAGGAAGGTAGTTATAGGTTGCGCCTGCAACTGGATTAGCCAAGACGCCAGAGTTCAGTACTCCGCCCATTGAGATATCAATATTATTTTTGAGTGCATATGGAAAGAGTTCGTTCTGTGCCACTTGATCAAGAAGAGTAAATCGACCCGCGATGAGTGCGATATCGAGATCTGTTTCTTTCATGATTTCAAGAGCAGGTTCAACATAGTTCATGCCTAAGCCGATAGCTTTAATGAGGCCTTGCGCACGAAGATCAGCAAGAACCGGGAATGCATTTTCGGTAGCTTCTTTGATGTAATCCTCGGCATCATGCATCAAGACAATATCAATATGTGGAAGCCCTAATCGCTCAAGGCTTTCTTCAAAAGCTTGCTTGATGCCATCTTTGGAATAGTCGTAAATAGGAACGATATTTCGTGGCGCATCTGGGAACCATTGCTCTGGTTCAACTCCTTCTACATGTCGGAGAACACGACCAACCTTTGTTTCAATAATAAATGGACTCTTGGCTCCGCGAAGAGCCTTGCCTACACGTATTTCAGCAACGCCATGACCATATTGAGGTGCAGTGTCGAAGTAATTAATGCCGAGATTGAGGGCGGCATTGAGAAGATCTTCACCATCCTTATCGGTAACAGATTTAAACAATCCACCGAGTGGGGCAGTACCTAACCCCATGCGAGTTACTTCAAGATTTGAACGCTTTAATTTAACTTTTTCGCTATACCGCGCCATAAATTCATCATATATGATTTTGTAGTTCAAGCGAA
>CAZAET010000030.1:0-7834 GCA_964484215.1 uncultured Candidatus Planktophila sp.
GCCAATTTCTAAAGTCGGAATCCGCATAAAGGTAATTGCTATCTGGCTCTGGTCAAAGAAGCCAGCACGTAAAGAAGATGACTTTGAAATTACAGATACGCCTCCTTTTGAGTCACCGGTTGTCGCCTGGAATCAAGAGCCGGATGAGATTGATGAAGAAGAATTTGATGAAGAGTTCACCGTCGAAGTCCCTCGCATTCCATTAGAGGCGCAACTTAAAGAAGCTCCAAAGAGCGAGAAGCGACCGGAGCAGCTCTTGCTTACAAGCGATGTGAAGTACGAACTTCCATCACAGGATTTGCTGAAGTTGGGCCCAGCAGCGAAAGCAAAGAGCAAGGCGAATGAAACCGTGGTGGCATCCCTTACCGAAGTCTTTAAGCAGTTCGACATCGATGCACAAGTAACTGGCTTTATGCGCGGCCCGACGGTTACTCGCTATGAAGTTGAACTTGGAAATGCTGTAAAAGTTGAACGCATTACAGCGCTTTCTAAGAATATTTCTTATGCGGTGGCAAGTAGCGAAGTGCGCATCCTTTCTCCAATTCCAGGAAAGTCCGCTGTCGGTATTGAGATTCCTAATGCTGACCGTGAAATCGTCGCATTGGGTGATGTCATGCGTTCAAGTGTTGCAGGACAAGATCACCACCCGATGTTGGTCGCCCTTGGTAAAGATGTAGAGGGCAACTTTGTCTGTGCAAACCTTGCAAAAATGCCTCACCTGCTAGTCGCTGGCGCTACAGGCGCTGGAAAATCTTCGATGATTAACGCGATGATTACTTCAGTTTTGATGCGTGCAACACCTGATGATGTTCGACTTATCTTGATTGACCCTAAGCGCGTAGAACTCACCGCCTATGAAGGTATCCCGCATTTGATTACTCCGATCATCACCAATCCAAAGAAGGCAGCTGATGCACTTACTTGGGTTGTTCGTGAGATGGACTTACGTTACGAAGATTTAGCAACATTTGGTTTTAGACATATTGATGATTTCAATAAGGCTGTGCGCGCTGGCAAAGTTGTTGCGCCCCCAGGTTCTGATCGCATCGTTGAACCGTATCCATACCTACTTGTCATCATCGACGAACTTGCTGATCTCATGATGGTTGCAGCGCGCGAAGTCGAAGAGTCTGTAGTTCGCATTACCCAGCTTGCACGATCTGCAGGTATTCACTTGGTTCTTGCAACACAGCGCCCATCTGTTGACGTTGTAACAGGACTTATTAAGGCAAACGTACCTTCACGTCTTTCATTTGCTACATCTTCTCTGGCGGATTCACGAGTTATTCTGGATAGCCCAGGTGCTGAAAAACTGATTGGCCAAGGCGATGGGCTCTTTATCCCTATGGGAGCGAGCCGCGCAATACGTATTCAAGGTGCTTATGTTTCAGATCGCGAAATCGAAGCTGTAGTAGGTCATGTAAAGAAACAACTAGCACCTCGTTATCGTGATGATGTCACCCAAGTTGCCCAGGCTAATAAGAATATTGATAAAGAGATTGGCGATGATCTAGAAATTTTGATTCAAGCCGTTGAATTAGTTGTCAGCACACAATTTGGTTCGACTTCAATGTTGCAACGAAAACTTCGAGTCGGTTTTGCAAAGGCGGGTCGACTCATGGATTTGATGGAATCTCGGGGAATCGTTGGACCGTCAGAAGGTTCTAAGGCGCGTACCGTGATGGTTAAGCCTGATGAAATCGATTCTGTGCTTGCCACGCTCCGCGACTATTAATTCTTGCCAAGCATTGGGTGCGTTTTAGGGGTGATTTCCTAAAATTAGCGCTTCTTTCTATTTATCACCCTTACCTCTAAAGTTAGAATTAACCACGTAGGTTCCCCACAGCAAGGCGGCAGATAAATGACTCTTGGAAGCACGATTCGCGATGCTCGCGAAGCTGCACGCCTGAGCATTCAATCGTTATCTGAAACAACAAGTATCCGCATTGGCCTTCTTCTTGAAATGGAAAATAATGATTTTGCCAATTGTGGGGGAGATACCTACGCTCGTGGTCACTTGCGGAATATCGCTCCCAAAATTGGAATCGATGCCCAGGCCCTCGTTAATATGTATAACGAAGAGCATTCGACGGAACATCGTGCGATTCAAGATCTCTTGGTTGAAAATAATGTGATGCAAGTACCGCGCGAAGAGCGGAAAATTTCCTGGAAGATTCCTGCGATTGCCTCAGTAGCCGTTCTGCTTTTCTTGGGTCTTGCACAAATAATTATTTCAAATCAAAGTGAAGAAGTTGCGCCAGTAATTACTGCTAGCGCTTCACCGAC
The DNA here is from genome assembly GCA_964484215.1 of uncultured Candidatus Planktophila sp. Lineage (GTDB taxonomy): Bacteria > Actinomycetota > Actinomycetes > Nanopelagicales > Nanopelagicaceae > Planktophila. The sequence continues at coordinate 2,287 of CAZAET010000030.1, forward strand.
TCCAACCACTAATTCATTACAGCCCGTAGAGAGCAGTTCTGGCCCAGTAGAACTGAGCATCACTGCTGCCCGTGGCAACTCTTACATTCACATAATCGCCGATGGCGAGACTCTCGCTAAGGGTTCAATCTTCCAAGGTGAAACCAAATCATTTAAGGGCGAAAAAGTAATCAGTATCTACTTCAGTAATCCTGCAGGCCTTGATGTAACTCTGAATGGAAAACAACTTGCACCATTGGGTGGCCAAAATGAAGAGGTTCGTCGCACCTTCCGATAGCATCACCCCTATGTCTCGCACCGTAGCCATTGTCACTATGGGCTGCGCACGCAATGAAGTTGACTCTGAAGAACTTGCCGGCCGACTTGCTGCCGACGGATGGACACTTGTCGATGATGTTGAATCTGCTGAAGTTGCCGTAGTAAATACCTGCGGATTCATTGAATCGGCAAAGAAAGATTCAGTTGATGCACTTCTCGAAGCAAATTCACTGAAAGGCCACGGAACCACCCGCGCCGTAGTTGCCGTTGGATGCATGGCTGAGCGATATGGCAAAGAGTTAGCGGAAGCGTTGCCTGAGGCAGATGCAATTCTAGGTTTTGATGATTACCAAGATATTTCAGAGCGCTTGCAATCCATTGTCAGCGGTAAGTCACATACACCTCACGTTCCTCGTGATCGTCGTGCCCTTCTACCGATTGCGCCCGTTGAACGTGCAGCAGCACGCGATGAAAGTTATGCCTCTTCACTTGGTGCAGGTGGTTCACTCTTTCGTAAGCGTTTAGGTAATGCACCATGGGCTCCGCTCAAAATTGCATCTGGTTGTGATCGACGCTGCTCATTCTGCGCGATCCCATATTTCCGTGGCTCATTTATTTCTCGCCGCCCCACTGAGATTTTGCAGGAAGCCACCTGGCTTGCCCAGAACGGCGTGAGCGAACTCTTCTTGGTCAGCGAAAACACAACTTCCTATGGAAAAGACCTTGGAGATCTAAAGTTGATGGAGAAGATCCTTCATGAATTTGCTGAAATTGCTGGCGTCGAACGAGTGCGACTTTCATATCTTCAGCCAGCTGAAATGCGCCCGTCATTGCTTCAAGCAATGATTGAGACAGATAAGGTCGCGCCATATTTTGATCTTTCATTCCAGCACACCAGCCCCACTGTCCTGCGCCGCATGCGCCGCTTCGGAGATTCCGAAAAGTTCTTGCATCTGATTACCCAAATCCGCGCGCTCTCACCCGAGGCAGGAATCCGCTCTAACTTTATTGTTGGCTTCCCCGGAGAGACTGAAGCGGATTACAACGAACTTGCTGATTTCATTACTGCTGCAAAGCTAGATGCAGTTGGAATCTTTGGATACTCTGATGAAGATAACACCGAGGCTCTTGAACTCAGCGACAAGGTTGCTGACGAAGTTATTCGCGAACGCGTTGAAGCGCTTTCTTCCCTGGCTGATGAAATGGTTTCTCTCCGTGCCCAGGGACGCATTGGTGAATCCGTGCGAGTCCTGATCGAAGATGCAGAATTACAAGAGGGACGCGCTGCGCACCAAGGGCCAGAAGTAGATGGAACAACCACCTTTATAGGTACAAATTTCGAAGTCGGGCAATATATTGATGCTGTGGTGGTTGATTCCATGGGAGCAGATCTGGTGGCAGAAGTTCAATGAGAGTTCCTGGATTCATCACGCCAAATACATTGACCGTAACTCGAATCCTTCTGATTCCATTTGGAGTTTTTACGCTTTTTTACGATGGTGGAGATAACTCCACATATCAATTAATTTCATATGCAATCTTCTTCACTCTTGGCATGACCGATATCGTCGATGGTCGTTGGGCACGCAACTCAAATAAAATTACCCCACTCGGAACTTTTCTAGATCCTGTGGCTGATAAGGCACTCATTGGCGCCGCAATGATTTCGCTCTCGATCCTTGGTCGATTTCCTTGGTGGATCACCATTCTCATCCTTACCCGCGAAATTGGAATCACGCTCTTCAGACTTCTTGTCATTAAAAATGGCGTAATCCCAGCAAGCAAAGGCGGAAAGATTAAGACGCTGATGCAGAACTTTGGTGTGGGCTTCTTTATCCTGCCACTTCCAGCGTGGCTTGATTGGTTTAAGTACGGATTCATCAGCGTAGCAATCATTCTGACAATAACTTCTGCCTACGACTACTTACGCTCGTGGTATTCAAAGCGGTAGATTTACCGCATGCCTTCCAAAGCTCACGCAAAATCCATTATTGAGATTTTGAAATCTCGCGGTGAAACCCTTTCGGTAGCTGAATCTCTTACAGGTGGCGGGCTTGGTCATGCACTCACCCAAATCCCTGGAGCATCCTCTGTTTTTATCGGGGGAGTAGTTGCATACACATCTGATGTAAAAGTAAATATTCTTGGTGTGAAGCAGTCCACGATTGATCAACATACGGTTGTGAGTGAAGAAGTAGCTATTGAGATGGCGCAAGGCGCAATTGAAAAATTGGGAAGTACTTGGGCTATCGCAACTACGGGAATTGCAGGGCCGGGCGATTATTTGGGAATTCGTGAAGGTACGGTCTGGATAGCAATCTGTGGGCCAATCTGCCAAACCTTGCAATTGACCCTGGATAGCGGTCGCGATGGCGTGCGACAAGGCGCTATATCCAGCGCGATGGGCACCTTTGCCCGTATCCTTAGCTAATACACCGCGGAAAGAGGGAGGATGCACATGACGCTGTTACGTGAAGCAGTTGGTCAGACACTTCGTGGCGCCCGCACCTCACAATCTCGCACACTCCGTGATGTCGCTCGCGAAGCTCGCGTCTCTTTAGGTTATCTCTCTGAAGTAGAACGTGGCCAGAAAGAAGCATCTTCTGAACTTCTCAATGCAATCTGCGATGCGCTCGGACTTACATTGTCATCTGTAATGACAGGCGTTGCACACGAACTCAAATCTCGTGAAAGTGCAAAGCTCTCCGTTGTCGACGCAGCCTAAGTACGCCTTGCAAGGCGGAATTCATCGTCGCACCGAGAGCGCAATTCTCGAAGGAACAAAATCTCTCATTGCTCTGCACGGGGTCTCAAATATTTCGATGATTGATATTGCCGATGCATCTGAAGTCTCACGTGCAACCTTGTATAACCACTACCGAGATAAGAATGCTGTTCTTGAAGCACTCGTTACTCTCGAGGTTGAAAAGCTAGTTGATCTTGCACAACGCGCAGGAACACCAGCGGATGCGCTTGAAACTCTCTCCAAAGTCATCTCAGCCGATCCTGCGCTTGTAGCGATGCGCCAGCATGATGCACAGCTGCTCATTGCCATTATGTCTCACGCAGAAAACCCTCTCTACTTAGTCCTAGCAAAGTGCATCTTCGAGGCAACAAAATCAGAAGCTGGTACTGGGCTTGCAATGCGTTGGTTATTGGGGCAAGTGATGCAACCCATTACTCCCAAGCAATCGCGCGAACAAGCTGAACTTCTTGTAGAGCGCACTCTTTTTTAAAGCGATGCGTATTTCGGATCTGCGCGAAAGAATCGTTCTCTCATTTGGCGATGGATGGGCAGCCTCTTTCTCTCAGGACATTGCCATTAGCGAATTGGGCTCGATGACAGTTAATGAAGCTCTGACAGCAGGCCGAGAAGCCGATGAAATTTGGCGCGCGGTATGCAAGCAATGTCCCACCGAGACTGAGAAATACCGTTATTAACAATGCCCGTAACATCTGAAGTCTTTTCGCGTAAACCAGATTTGCCAGCTCTTGTATTAGTTCATGGATTGGGTTCGGCCGGAAATATTTGGAAAACGCTGCATCCTGGTCTTGAAGAGCATTTCTCGATTTATCCAGTAGATCTTCCAGGACATGGCAGCGCACCTTTGCATGATGAACCACTTGATCCGCGCTCACTTGCTCACTCAATTGTCACGGCGTTGGAGAAGGATCACGGAGTTCGTGAATTCCATGTGGCGGGCAATTCATTGGGTGGATGGATTGCACTCGAACTTGCTGCGCAATTTCCAGACCGAGTTAAGAGCGTTACAGCACTGGCCCCAGCCGGTTTATGGCATGAGGGTCCAACGCAGAAACTGCCACCGAGCTTGTTGGCACGAATTCTTGCAAAGATTTCTCAGCACTTTCTGCGTCTTGCCTATCACTTACCGCCACTCAAGGCGCTGGGCTATAAGAAGATTACTCATCTCTGGCGAGAACTTTCATTTGAATCCTGTAAAGATTCCGTAATTGCGATGGCGCGTTCTATTGGCTATATGCCGATGTGGAAAGCCATTCGGTTTAAGAAATTTGATTCAACAATCTCAGAAGAGATTCCAGTATCGATTGTCTTCGGAGATTACGACTTGACGCTTCCTCACCCACGCGCCCAAGAACGTGAAGTCGCACCGCGTCATTCGAAGTGGATTGTCGTCGATAACTGCGCACACGTGATTATGTGGAACTACCCAACCCTCACTGTTGATTTCATTAAGCGAACAGCTTTTTCACGCGCCTAGCTAAACGGCGATCACTTCAAGGATCCATGGCTCAACGCCGTCAGATGGCGTGAGCGCGCATGGGTATTTCTCAGAGACAATCGCATATAAATCTTCAGGAGTCTTGGGCATCGAACGACTCTGCAGTAACCAACGGGTAATTTCGCCACGGGTCTTCTTCGACATGTGCGTCACCACGGTGCGCACGCCTTCGACCACAGTTGAGACTCGAACTTCAACAGTGATATCGACAGGGGAGTGCCACACAGTCTTATAGGTCGACGAGCGGCAATCGACAATGAGCCCAGTCTTAATTGGATCTAAGATTGCAGCCACAGGTTCGCGCATCGCCTTGTTATCAATCTTCTCTTTGTAACTTTCAATCCGCTGCGTTGGGCGAACCACGCCGTACTTGGCAGAGATAATCGCAAGGGCGGTCTCGCCACGCTTCTTGGCAGCGGGGGAGAGTGAGCTCCAATCAAGGGCTTGATAGAGGACTCCCGCATAGACGCTGATGGCCGGGGTCGGTTTATCCGTCTGGACCTTCTTCTCGGAGGGCGGCAGGAGGATCAACACGCGACACACCCTACTTGTCAGTGGCTCCTGCTACCTTTCGAACAGATGTTCGGATACCCTTTATCCATTACGAAAGTAATAGGGCCGTCACAGATGGCCTTGCACATCCAGAGCGGTGCTCAGCCTCCGCCCACAGCGTCTCTATAACGCGAGGGCCGTCGCAGAGAACTTCCGTACCTTCTGGGCCGAATACCAACGGCTGCGCTCGCAGACGTTCGAGATGAAATGGAGAAGACAGTGGCTGCAGAAAAAGCAAAGCCTGAAGATAAGAATGTATCTGATCGCCAGAAGGCGTTAGATACCGCACTAGCTCAAATCGAACGACAGTTTGGTAAGGGCTCAGTAATGAAGATGTCAGATCGACAAGCACAGGTAATCGAAGTTATTCCAACCGGTTCTGTTGCGCTCGATGTCGCTCTCGGAATCGGTGGCCTACCACGTGGCCGCATCATTGAAATTTATGGACCTGAATCTTCAGGTAAGACAACTCTTAC
>CAZAET010000031.1:0-7796 GCA_964484215.1 uncultured Candidatus Planktophila sp.
ATGCGCTTGCTGTAGAGATCAGTCAGATCGATAAATGTTGCACCTGATAGAGGTGATGCTGCAGTGAGTGAAATATGGTCACGAATAATAACTGGCTGACCGACCTTGTATGAAGTATTGATGCCACCGCATGCATTGGTGAGGATGACGACCTTGCAGCCAGCTTTCACTGCTGTACGGACTCCGTGCACGACAGGTTCCATACCCTTACCTTCATAAAGGTGGGTGCGACCTAAGAAGACAAGCGCGCGAAGGGTCTTGCCATTTTCGATAATTTCATATGAGCGAACTTTTCCTGAGTGACCTTCAACTGCTGGTGCAAAGAAGCCGGTGATCTCATGTGCATCACATTCATAGGCAGGTGCACCAAGTGCATCAGCTGCTGTTACCCAACCAGAACCCATAACAAGTGCAACATCGTGAGATGCGACGCCTGTACGTTCTGCGATTTCTGCAGCTGCCTTGGAAGCGGCAGCTAATGGATCTGAGTAGAGAAGATCAGTTGAGGTCATGCCTCAATAATGTCACAGAGAACTGTTCCGCTGGCCACGGTCTCACCGATTACAGCTTTTAGGTTCTTAATCACACCTGACTTATGTGCGTTGAGAGGTTGCTCCATCTTCATCGCTTCAAGAACGATGATGAGATCTCCAGCTTCAACGCTCTGTCCTTCTTCAACAGCAATCTTTACGACAGTTCCTTGCATTGGGCTGGCAAGGCCAGTTCCTGATGAGCCGCCGCCAGATGATTGCTTGGCGCGATGTCGCTTTACAACAGGTTCTGGCGCATGAACGAGAATTTCAAAGCGCTTTCCATTGACTTCTGCGACCAACTTTTCAGCAGCCACGCGAGTCTGAATCTCAGCTGCTGCCGATTCAAAGGCAGGAATATCGTTCTTAAATTCATTTTCAATATAGCTTGTATAAACCTTAAAAACTTCTGTGTAAGCAGGATCTTCCAGGATGGCGCGGTGGAAGGGAAGTGCAGTAGCAAGGCCACCAACTTCAAATTCAGCGAGAGCGCGACGTGCGCGTTGAATTGCTTGCTCGCGAGTTGCTCCTGTAACGATTAACTTTGCTAGAAGTGAATCGAAGTTTCCGCCGATGACATCTCCGTTACGGAAACCTGCATCTACGCGGACTCCAGGTCCGGTTGGAATATTCCACGCTGTAATTCGACCTGGTGCAGGCAAGAATGAACGTCCCGGATCTTCACCGTTGATACGGAATTCGATTGAGTGACCACGCACAACAGGATCATCAAAACCGAGGCTTTCACCCATTGCTATGCGGAATTGCTCGCGCACTAAGTCGATTCCAGTTACCTCTTCAGAGACAGGGTGCTCTACTTGAAGACGGGTATTTACTTCCAGGAATGAAATTGTTCCGTCGAGGCCAACAAGAAATTCGCAAGTGCCGGCGCCTACGTAGCCAGCTTCCTTCATGATCGCCTTACTTGAACGATAAAGCTCTTCGTTCTGCGCATCAGTTAAGAATGGCGCTGGCGCTTCTTCAACAAGCTTCTGGTGACGACGTTGCAATGAGCAGTCGCGAGTTGAGACAACAACGGCATGGCCGTGCTTATCGACCAATACCTGGGTCTCTACGTGGCGTGGCTTATCGAGATAACGTTCGACGAAACATTCACCGCGCCCGAAACCTGCAATTGCTTCACGTACAGCAGATGCGTAAAGCTCAGGAATCTCTTCCATGGTGCGCGCAACCTTGAGGCCGCGACCTCCACCGCCGAATGCAGCTTTGATTGCAACGGGCAATCCATGTTCTTTCGCAAAGGCGAGAACTTCTTCATGTCCTGTAACAGGGTCTTTAGTTCCTGCAACAAGTGGTGCACCTGCAGCCGATGCAATACGACGAGCTGAAACTTTATCGCCGAGGGCGCTAATGGCAGCTGGTGGGGGACCGATCCAGATCAGCCCTGCATCGACTACTGCTTGAGCAAAGTCTGCATTTTCAGAGAGGAATCCATAACCAGGGTGAACTGCATCCGCGCCAGATTCTTTAGCGAGTGCGATGATCTTTGGAATATTGAGGTAGGTATCTTTCGCAACTGTTCCGTTGAGTGAGTAAGAAAAATCTGCACTCTTTGCGTGAAGTGCATCGCGATCTTCTTCTGAATACATCGCAACAGATTCGAGGCCATGGTCTTTACAGGCGCGAATAACGCGAAGAGCAATCTCTCCTCGGTTAGCAATCAGAACGCGCTTCATGACATCTCCTTCACTTGAGGCCAAGAATATCCAAGTTGCTTCATTGCGTTACGAAGAAATGGCATCGAAATTCCCACAACATTGGTGTAATCGCCCTCAATCACTGGAATAAATGGACTTCCAAAGCCATCGAGAGTGAATCCGCCAGCTACGTGAAGTGGCTCTTCAGATGCTACGTAATCTGCAATCTCTTCATCAGTCATATCTGTAAATGTGACTTTTGTGGTGACGCGATCAGCAATCTCAATTCCGCGCTCGGTATCGATGATGCAATGTCCTGTATGAAGTAAACCAGTTCGCCCGCTTATCTTCTTTGCGCGCTCAACTGCGACTTCTGGGGTACCTGGTTTGCCGAATGAGACTCCATCGACATCAAATGTTGAATCGCAGCCGATGATGATTGCTGGGTAATCAATCATTTCGCGCACAGTATGTGCCTTTGAAATTGCCAGAGCAATCACCATATCAACAGGCGCCATCGCGTTGAAGAAATCTGTCTCTTCATCGACGTTACTTACAATAATTGTTGGCTTGAGACCCGCATCGGTAAGTAAGCGACGTCTAGAAGAAGATTGCGATGCTAAAACGATACGTGGCATTTACTGATGCTTTCGAGCGCCGAAGGTAATTTGGTGCGGAAGCGGTTGGCGCAGCTGAGGTAGTGCAAAGACACTTCGCTTAATTACCGGCTTGATATCAACGGCTTTATGGTTGGCCAAGACTGCTTGAAGGGCAACGAGCTCTTCGGGGGTGGGATGGCCTGCGGTAACAGAGAATTTCATTGTTATAGAGGAATATTTCCGTGTTTACGTGCTGGCAAGGTATCGCGCTTAGTTTTTAGCGTGCGAAATGCCTTGGTGATGTATTGACGTGAATCTTCAGGTTCAATCACGCTATCGATCGTTCCGCGCTCTGCAGCGAGGTAAGGATTTGAGAACTTTTCGGTGTACTCTGTAATCAATTCTGCGCGCTTTGCATCCTGATCTTTAGCCTCGGCTAAATCCTTGCGATAGAGAATATTGACTGCACCCTGTGCGCCCATAACTGCAATTTCAGCGCTAGGCCAAGCAAAGTTGATATCGCTACCAAGGTATTTGGAACCCATCACGATAAATGCTCCACCGTAAGCCTTACGGGTAATGAGAGTGACGAGTGGAACAGAAGCTTCAGCGTATGCGTAAAGAAGCTTTGCTCCGCGACGAATGATTCCGTTCCATTCTTGCTCTGTGCCAGGCATAAATCCTGGTACGTCTACGAGTGTCAGGATTGGAATATTAAATGCATCGCAGAAGCGCAAGAAGCGCGCAGCTTTTTCAGATGAGTTGATATCAAGGGTTCCAGCAAGTTGCGATGGCTGGTTAGCAATGATTCCAACTGATTGGCCTTCGATACGTGCAAATCCAACAACGATATTCGGTGCATAAAGCGCGTGAACTTCAAGGAATTCACCTTCATCAACGAGAGCTTGAATCAAGTTCTTCATATCGTATGGCTGGTTAGGGCTATCTGGAATCAAAGTGTTGAGCGCTGTATCAGATGCGCTCTTATCGAGAGTCTCAGTTGGAGGAAGCACTGGAGAGCCATCCATATTGTTAGATGGAAGATATGACAGAAGTGCTTTCACGTAATCAATTGCATCTGCTTCTGAATCTGCCATGTAATGAGCATTTCCAGATTTAGTGTTGTGCGTAAATGCACCACCGAGCTCTTCCATCCCAACGTCTTCGCCAGTAACGGTCTTAATTACATCTGGACCGGTAATAAACATATTGGAGGTTTCTTTCACCATCACGGTGAAATCGGTCAGTGCAGGTGAATATGCAGAGCCGCCGGCACATGGGCCAAGGATTAAAGAAATCTGGGGAATCACACCTGATGAACGGGTATTGAGGCGGAAGATTCGGCCGTAACCATTGAGCGAAGCCACACCTTCTTGGATGCGCGCTCCACCTGAATCATTGATTCCAATCAGTGGAATTCCTGACTTCAGAGCAAACTCGGCAATCTTCACAATCTTTTCTGCATGTACTTCACCAAGTGATCCACCGAAGACGGTGAAGTCCTGTGAGTAGAGTGCGATTGGTCGTCCATCAACCGTTGCAGTTCCAATTACAACACCGTCGCCGTAAGGGCGGTTCTTCTCCATCCCGAAGTTCTGTGCGCGATGACGAGCGAACTCATCAATCTCGGTAAATGAATCTGCATCGACGAGCATCTCAATACGTTCGCGAGCGGTGCCCTTGCCTTTGGCATGCTGCCTCTCTTCTGCGCGTGCAGAACCAGCGTGGACAGCTTCATCAATTCTTTCGCGGAGGTCTTCGATTTTTCCCGCAGTAGTGTGCAGATCTGGGCTCATGAACATAAGGTACTAGTCGTGAGCACCGTTGCGCCAAGACCACCGCTAGATAGTTCGGTGATCTCAGAAAAAATCTCGCAGTACTGGCGAGTAAGCGTGGTTGAAGTCACGGGGTCGACTCAAGATGACTTAACTCAATTAGTTGCAGATAAAAAAGCAAAAAGCGGTGAAGTTATAACCACTGAATTTCAAAGCGCAGGACGAGGTCGCCTCGACAGAAAATTCGATGCACCTGCATCTTCTGCTCTGATGTTTTCACTGTATGTCGAACCGCATCGCGATAAATCTGATTGGTCTTTCTTGCCTCTTCTTACTGGGCTCTCTGCAATTTTCGCGCTAACAAAGTTAGATCCAGAAATCTTTCCTACTCTTAAATGGCCCAATGACATTCTTGTAGGAGATGGAAAGGTCGGCGGAATCATCGCGCAAGCAAGTGGCGAGGGTATTGTTATCGGAGTTGGCATCAACGTTGGCATGACTCAAAAAGAACTTCCAGTTGTCACCGCAACATCGCTAGCGTTGCATAGCTTCTCAGTGCTAGATCGCAATCTCATTCTCGCCACATTCCTATCCACTTTTGAGGAGCTATTTGAAAGATGGCAGAAAGGAGAAGATCTACGCCATCTGTACAACGAGCGCTCTGCGACGATCGGCCACGAGATTCGAATTGAACATCCAGACGGCAGTCATAAGAACGGAAAAGCGGTTGATGTTACGCCTGCAGGAGAACTCATTCTCGAAGATGGTTTTCGAGTAACAGTCGGAGACATCGTTCATCTACGATAGGACTGTGAATGAACGTTTCCCTCGCGTAGGCGTTATCGGCGCAGGGCAATTAGCGCGCATGATGGTCGCGCCAGCAACAGCTCTCGGAATCGATCTCCTTCTCTTCGCTCAAAGCCCTGATGATTCAGGTGCTCAAATCACACATCACATCGTTGGCGATTACACCGACCTTGAAGCTCTCAAGAAATTTGCAGCGGGCTGCGATGTCATCACATTTGAACATGAGCTCGTGCCGCTATCGGTAATTAAGGGGTTGGAAGCCACAGGCGTAAAGGTTTATCCACCATCATCTGCATTTATCTTTTCTCAAGATAAAGCTGAGATGCGAAAGAAGCTGGGTGCTTTTCCTGCTCCCACATGGAAGATTGCAACATCAACAGCCGATATCGAGCGATATCCATTGATAGCAAAAGCAATCTCGGGTGGTTATGACGGCCGAGGCGTATGGAAGATTAATTCGCAAGATGAGCTTGCTGAAGTATTGAAGACCACTCCACAGCTCCTCATTGAAGAACTTATCTCGTTCGACACTGAAATTGCCGTGATGGTGGCTCGCTCTCCACATGGACAAGCAACTTCTTGGACACCAACTGAAACGGTGCAGGAAGATGGAATCTGCACTTTAACGATTTCACCCGCACAGAATATTTCTCCTGATCTTGCTGAAAAAGCTCAGAAGCTCGCACTCGACATTGCCCAAGAAGTTGGCGTGGTCGGTGTTATGGCAGTTGAAATGTTTGTGAAGGGCGATCAACTTTATATTAACGAACTTGCGATGCGACCACACAATTCAGGGCACTGGACTATTGATGGAGCGGTCACAAGTCAGTTCGAACAACACTTGCGCGCGATTCTCGATCTTCCACTTGGAGATCCTTCAATGACTGCTGATATTGCAGTCATGGGAAATATCTTGGGCGGCGAGAAGACGGATATGTATCGTCCATATCTTCACCTCATGGCTCGTAATCCAGAGCTCAAGTTCCATCAATATAAGAAGGAAGTCCGCGTGGGGCGCAAAATTGGCCATGTCACCGGCGTGGGTTCTGACCTTCTACAATTAACCACAGATGTGCAGCATGCACGTGACTATATGAGTGGAGCTATCGATGAGTGATCGTAAAGATGTAGCAATCATCATGGGCTCAGATTCTGATTGGCCAGTCATGGAAGAAGCAGCAAAAGCACTTGATTCATTTGGAATTAGCTACAGCGCAGATGTTGTCTCAGCACACCGCATGCCTGAAGAGATGGTCGACTTTGCAAAGACAGCCGCATCAAAGGGTTACAAGGTAATCATTGCTGGTGCAGGGGGAGCAGCGCACCTTCCAGGAATGGTTGCATCCCTTACAACGCTGCCAGTTATCGGTGTTCCAGTGTCTTTGAAGAACCTAGATGGAATGGATTCACTTCTATCTATCGTTCAAATGCCAGGTGGAATTCCTGTAGCAACTGTTGGAATTGATAACGCTAAGAATGCAGGAATCCTTGCTGCGCGCATTATTGGCTCTGCGGATGCAGCGGTGGCTAAGAAAATTGAGGCTCAGCTTTCAGATCTATCGGATGAGGCAAAAGCAAAGGGCGCCCAATTGAGCGCCCGTCGCAATGCAAAGACTGGTTTTTAGTCAGTTCTACCTAGAGCATGTACGCGCCATCCAGCTGCGCGCCACATATTGCGATCTAACATATTACGACCGTCGATAAGGAACTTTGACTTCACGAGCTGACCAATTACTGATGGATCTAGTTCGCGATATTCCTTCCACTCAGTTAAGTGCAAGATTGCATCTGCACCCTTAACTGCATCGACCACCTTCTCTTGGTAATCAAGATTAGGGAATCGCTTACGAGCAGGTTCGATGCCCTTTGGATCATGAACAACAACCTGTGCACCAGCTGCTTGAAGTTGAGCAGCAATATCTAGCGCCGGGGAGTCACGCACATCATCGCTATCGGGCTTAAATGTTGCACCGAGTACAGCGATTTTGTATTGAGTGAGATCTTCTGAAAGGTCTGCTCGCACAACATCGATAACGCGTTGACGTGCACGAAGGTTGATTGCATCAATCTCGCGCAAAAATTCAAGAGCTTGATCTGCACCAAGTTCTTGTGCACGTGCCATGAATGCACGAATATCTTTCGGAAGACAGCCTCCGCCGAATCCAATACCAGCCTGCAAGAAGCGGCTACCGATACGTGGGTCGTAACCGATTGCTTTCGCAAGAACGGTCACATCTCCACCTGCTGCTTCGCAAACTTCAGCCATCGCATTGATAAATGAAATCTTTGTTGCAAGGAATGAGTTTGCTGCAACCTTTACAAGTTCCGCAGTTGGTAGATCTGCGCGAATCCATGGAGTGCCAAGATCAATGACAGGCTTATAGACCTCTTTAAGAATTTCTTCGGCGCGATCATTTGCAACGCCAA
>CAZAET010000032.1:0-7792 GCA_964484215.1 uncultured Candidatus Planktophila sp.
CTCAAAAGAAGTAGGTCTTACAGCATCTGCACTTCTCTCATCTGCTCGCGCTTCAAATAAGGCGCTCGGAGCAGAGTTTGGAAATTCATGGTCGCTACTGCTTCCTCTCACTCATATTGCAGGAATCAATGTTCTGGTTCGTGCTCTTGAATTAGGAACAGAGCCGATTGATCTACGTAATCACCAAGGTGAATACCCGCGCGCAGATTTCACTGCAATTGTTCCAACGCAATTATTTAAAGCACTTAACGGGGATGCTCAACTTCTCAAGCATCTCGTTGAGGCTAAAGCTGTTCTTGTAGGCGGCGCAGCACTTACACCTGAACTTCATCGGCAAGCAGAGACCGCAGGAATTAACGTCGTTGTGACCTACGGAATGACAGAAACATCAGGTGGATGTGTATATAACGGAATCCCACTTGATGGCGTCGAGATTTCAATTACTCCCGAAAAGCGAATTGCAATTAAGGGAACTGTCCTTGCACATACCTATCTTGGAGCGCAAGCTCTCTGGGACACTCAATTCAAAGATGGTTGGTTTCATTCTTCTGATCTCGGTCGAATTGAAAATGAGAAACTGATTGTTGAAGGTCGAAGCGATGACGTCATCATCTCTGGTGGAGAAAACATCTCACTCAGTGCAATCGAGTCTTCTCTTCATACACATTTCCCTCACAAGACGTTTGCAGCATTCGCTGTAAGAGATTCCAAATGGGGCCAAGCGCTTCACCTTGCTATCGCAGGAGATGGTTTCCCATCAGAGGATGAAGTAGCGCAATATCTCGGTGAAAAATTCGGTGAATTCAGTAAACCAAAGGGCTATCTGCATCTTCCAGAGCTTCCACTCATTGGAATTGGTAAAGTGGATCGCAAGAAGTTAACGGATCTTTATATGGAGGCACCAAATTAATATTTGGATTCAAGGAGCACGCCCACGCACACTTCCAGCAGCTGTGGCTCCCGTTGTTGTTGCCACAGTACTCGTAGGCAGAGAGTGGAAACCGCTTCAGGCGCTGCTCGCGCTTATTGTCAGCCTCTCACTTCAAATCGCAGTCAATTACTCAAATGACTACTCCGATGGAATCCGTGGAACTGATGACAATCGTGTTGGTCCAACGCGCCTCACTGCATCAGGGCTTGCTTCCGCCGCATCAGTAAAACGTGCCGCACAGCTTTCGTTTCTCGTAGCGTGTATTGCCGGTTTGGCACTCGCATCGCTTTCATCGTGGTGGATCATCCTCGTTGGTCTTGCATCAGTTCTAGCTGCCTGGGGTTACACAGGCGGACATACTCCTTATGGCTATCGCGGCTTCGGCGAACTTTCTGTATTCATATTCTTCGGAGTAGTCGCAACTGTTGGTACTTACTATGTTCAAACTTTGGATATAACTCTCGCTGCCTTCGCCGCATCTATTCCGATGGGATCACTTTCTTGCGCCTTGCTTGCCATCAATAACATTCGCGATATTCCTGGCGATCAAGAAGTTGGTAAGAAGACTCTGGCTGTAAAACTTGGAGATAACAACTCCCGTAAATTCTTCGTTCTACTTCTTATCTCTGCCTACATCTTCCCTGTGTTCACGGGTCATCCACTAGCTTTACTGACGCTCACGACTGCACCACAGGCTTACGCGATTGCCAAAGATGTCCTCGCCGGAGCAAAAGGCGCGGATCTCATCCCACTTTTGGGTAGAACCGGCCAATTGCAGCTGCACTTTGGCCTTACCTTCGCTCTCGCGCTTTCATTCTAAGGAAGTAGAATTCGACCATGATTAAAGTTCAAGGGTTTCTCGTACTTCTCTCACTTGCTTTAACTCTCTACACATTTGTCGATTGCGCAATGCGCGATGAGACTCAGATTAAGAAACTACCTAAGTGGGGCTGGCTCTTGGCCATTCTCTTCACTGGAATTTTCGGCCCAATTGCTTACTTAACAATTGGAAGAATTCGCGGAACAAAAGGTCCAAAGCCGGGCAAGAAGCGGATTCTGCCGCCCGACGACGATCCTGACTTCTTACGCGGTCTTTAAGCCTCTACGTCGCTTTCCAATCAGCTCTAAAGCAATAATTGCTACGTTCGTTGAAAAAGATATCGTTGTACTTACTTTGATGAGCGTATCTTCAATCATGATTGCATAGATAAACCAGAGAAAAATACTAAAAGAGCTCACGCTCAGTGCCATTACGGAAACAGCGGAATCCTTTCCACCTTCAATATTCTTATAAGACTTATAGACCTGAGGCGATTGCGCAAAGACGAGTGCAATCAGAAGTGCTGATACCAAATATGAAGGTAAAACTAGAACAAGGGTTGCCAGTACGGCTACATAGCTCGTCAAAATTACAATTGATTTCAATCGATTTTGGATAATCGCCCAGATAACCATTGCATTAACTATTCCTGCGCCGACGTTTGTTAGAAGCACCGACGGTGACTTTGCATCAAATCCATACGTTGCCCACGAAGTTGCAACACCAAATTGGAGTAGCCATGAAATCAAACTGACTCCGCGGCCATGGCCCAATCGCCGAACACGTAGCGCCTGCGGAAGTCCGAAGAACATTCCAAGAGCGCCGGCGATAAAGCCAACTACTTCAGCAGAAATCATCCGGTTATATTCGCTTAGAGACCAGAATATGTATGTTTTCCGGTGCCCCAGACATTTACATATACATAGTTAAAGAGGAATGTTGATCCGGCAAAGATGCAGAGCCATGCAGCACGACGACCGCGCCAGCCGACAGTTACTCGCGCGTGAAGATATGCTGCATATGCAACCCAGGTAATAAATGCCCACGTCTCTTTTGGATCCCAGCCCCAGTAGCGTCCCCAAGCGCTCTCAGCCCAAATAGCACCGGCGATAACCGAGAAGGTCCAGAGTGGAAAGACGAATGCAACAAGGCGATAAGAAAGTTGATCAAGAACCTCAATAGAAGGCACTCGGCGAAGCCATACAGGGCGTGCGCCAAGTCGCTCAGCACGTTCGAGATAGAGATAGGCGCCAGCAACAACATTTGCAAGCAAGAAGACTCCACCAGAGATGATTGCTGCCACAACGTGAATAACTAGCCATGTTGATTTAAGAGCAGGAACAAGTGGTGCGCTATTTCGGTATAGCAAGGTGATTGCAGTTCCAAGAGTGAGAAGAACGCCCAGTGAAACAAAGAGTCCTAACCAACGAAGATCATATTTACGTAGCGCAGCTAAATAAGTTCCTGTGAAGGCAAGTGCACCTGTGATGGAAAATTCATACATATTTCCCCACGGAACATGCTTTGCAGATATTCCACGAGCGATTACTCCGGCAAGAAGTAGTACAAACCCAAGAGCCATCATCGCTGTTGCGATTCTTGCGGCACGTTCAGTGCGCTTGTAATCCAAAGTCTTGTTGATGAGATTGCCCGAAGTTGAATCTGCAACTTCTGGCGCGCGTACAGCAAAGGCGGTTTCGAAAGCATGAGCTACGAAAGAAATGGCGAAGACTGCCATCGCCGAATAAACAAAGTTGTTTGAGATGTACGCCCACGTGGTCTGCATCGCTAATCTCTCCTTAACGCGTTAACAAATCTTTCAATCTCGTCTTCAAGACCAGGTGCACTGTTCTTTGCCAATCCTGCTACTTCTGCTCCTTGTGACGTAATGCGAATCCAGATTCGACGACGACGTCCATAGAGTGAAGAGAGAAGACCTAGGACTGCAACAATACCTCCGATGAGTGCATAACTCTTGCCGGGATCTTTGACCACCTGAAGGTTGATCCAAGGAACAACTGTTTCAAGTGTGATGGAACCCTCGTCGTAATTAAATGTTTCACCAGGCTTCACAGAACCTAAGCCAATCTGCTGCAAGTCAGTTGTATCTATCTTGTAAACAGATTGTGGAATTCCTGTGTCGAGCCCTAAATCACCCTTCCAGATAGAGAAGAGCAACTTTGGATCGAGCAATTCAGGAAATATTGAAATCGCGCCTTGGTCAGTTGTGCGGGCATTGGTCGGTACGAAAGATCCGACAAATCCGATCTGAGGGTCAGCATCGGGAACTTTGATTGCTCCAATAGATCGTAAGTTTCCATCTTGTGGCAAGAATGGAACGGGCCCTTGAAAGGCAACAAAGCCTAAGGAATCTCTGACGGTAACAACTGGGCTGTAACCATTTGCCTGTAGGTACACACGAGTGTTTGCAAAGGTAAGTGGCTTATTGACCTTAATGGTTCTCTTCTCAGTCTTACCTTGATAGGTGACCGTGAGCCAGGCTGTGTAATCCTCAGGAGCGTTAGTCTTTGGATTGTATTGAGCTACGAATTTATCAACTTTGATCTCAAATGGCTCAAGTGAAGAATCTCCGGACAACTTTCCGAATGAGAGAGTGTCATAGGAAGTTGGAACGCTAATAAAGCGTTCGCCCACGTTAACAATCGCTTCACCTCTCATGCCAAAGAGGGAGCCAAAACTAACCCCAACCAAGATGAGAATTAATGAGAGATGGAAGAGAAGGTTTCCGGTTTCACGTAAGAAACCCTTTTCAGCAGAAATTGAGTTCTCTTCGATGCGAACTCGAAAACGATTCTTCTTTAACCACTTCTGTGCAGCTTCAAGGGTCTGGCTATCTGATGTGATTTCTTGATAATGCTCAAGTCGTGACAAATTTTTGGGAGTTGCAGGTGGTTGAGCGCGCATTGCTCTGTAATGCTCAAAGCTTCGTGGCAATACACATCCGATTAGAGAAATGAACAGGAGGATGTAGATAGCGCTAAACCAAGGCGATCCATAGACATCAAAGAGAGAGAATCTGTCGTACCACTTGGCTAGTTCTGGGTTGGATTGGTAAAGGTCGCGGACAGCGATCGCGTTGGTGATTCTCTGTGGAATCAGTGACCCTGGTATCGCTGCAACACCTAGCAACATAAGCAAAATCAGCGCTGTGCGCATGCTTGTTAACTGGCGCCAAGCAAAGCGTAGGAGCGCTATAAATCCAAGCTCGGGTACTTCAATCTCTTTACTCATTAGATCACCGGCGCAAATTCAGATATTAGTGAACGCATCTCGATCATGAGGTCAGTCCAGAGACCGGTAAGTTGAAGTATTCCAATGATGATGAGTAGTACTCCACCAATAGTTGAAATCTTTCCACCGCTCTTAACTAAAACTTTTCGCAATTTTTCAGACTTATCGAGGAAGAGACCTGATGCAATAAATGGGAGCCCTAATCCAATGCAATATCCAAGTGAGAGGACAGCGCCACGGACTGCGCTAGATTCTTGAAAAGCTAACGCTTGAACACTTGCAAGTGCTGGCCCGATGCATGGCGTCCAGCCAACACCAAAGAGGAACCCGAGCAGTGGTGCGCCGATGAGCCCACCTTGCGTAGAAATTTTTGGCTTCACTGTTGGCATCAGTGGGAAGGCTCCCAAGAAAATCACACCCATCACAATTGTGAGCACGCCAAGTACTCGCGTAATCATTTCTTCATTGCTTGAAATCTCCGCGCCTAATTGTCCAAAGAGTGCGCCGTACGAGATAAAGAGGATGCTAAATCCGAATACAAAGAGAAGGGAACCTAAGAAAATTCGTCCACGCGATTTGGAGAATCCCGCTGCAAATGCAACATATCCAGGAACAAGCGGAAGCACGCACGGGGAAACAAATGAGATCAGTCCTGCAAGTATTGCGATCGGAAATGCAGATAGAAGAAATCCATCCATCAAGGTATTCACTACGAAATCTGTCATTCCGCCAACGCCTCTTCTATAAGTTGGCTTAAAGATGCAACGGTGACAACACCAGAAATTCGTGAAGCAACATTTCCGTCTCGATCAATTACCACTGTTGTGGGAATCGCATTAGCTGGTAGAGATTTTCTAAATCCGCTCAGAATTGAGTCATCAATTAGCGTTGGGTAAGGAGTGCCTCGCTTACGGTTAAAAGCCTCAGCATTGACCGGGTTATCTCGAGTCAAAATTCCGATGAATTGAACATCTGAGTACTTCTGCGAGAGAGCAGAGAGAGTTGGCTCTTCAGCGCGGCACGGTGAACACCATGAAGCCCAGACATTGACGACAGCGACCCTGCCCTTAGTAAATGTGAAGTTCTTACCGCTCAGTGTCATTCCTGACATTGCTGGAGCTGCGATTCGATTTCCTATTTTAATCTTAGTCACTGCGCCACTTCCGGCAATAAAGCTCTCTTCTGCTTTCGAAGCTCCGCCATTACCGCACCCTGTGAGTATCAACAGTGATGCGAGTACGAGCGCGATTTTCTTCATATTATTTTTGTGGGAGCAAGTGCTTGGCAGGTTCGATGTAAGAAGTTCCTGAAATCATGCCTTCGTCATCGAAGTGAACGCTTGTAACAGATGCCAGTGTGCATTCGCGTTTACGTGGGTCGTGCAACATTGAGCGACCTTCTATCGCGCTACGTAGAATCCAAATTGGAAGTTGGTGAGATACAACGATTGCATCTTTTCCTTGTGCTGCCTTATTTGCATCAAAGATTGCAGCAAGCATACGAGAGATTTGCTCTTCGTATGGTTCGCCCCATGATGGCTTCCATGGGTTATAAAGATGGCGCCATGAAGATGGATGCTTAAGAACGCCACTACCTAATTCAAAGGATTTACCTTCAAAAATATTTGCTGCTTCGATCAATCGATCATCTGTCTTAATTTCTAATCCGTGTGCACGAGCTATAGGCGCTGCAGTTTCTTGCGCTCTCTGTAAAGGTGAAACGTGGAGCGCGCCGAGATTTACTCCCTTTGACCATTCGCCAATAACTTCAGCCATCTCTTGTCCACGCTTGGAAAGTCTCCAACCAGGCTGACGTCCATAAAGAATCTTGTTGGGATTCTCAACTTCTCCGTGACGGATGACGTGGACTGTGGAACTCATGGAGTAAGCATAAAGCGTCGTAAAACCAGCCTTATCGCTAGGGTTGTGACATGGCACTCACCTCAACGCGGGCAGCCTTCTTCGATGTAGATAACACCCTCGTTCGAGGTTCGACTCTCTACTTCCTTGGAAGAGGGATGTATCAGCGTGGATTCTTTACCAAGGCCGATATCTCGAGATTTGTTGTCGCCAACATTCGATTCAGAATGACAGGCACTGAAAAGAAAGAAGTCATCGAGAAATTTCAGAATGCTGCAACTGATTTCATCGGTGGCCATGCAGTTGATGACATTAAGAAAATCGGTGAAGAAATCTACGACGAGTTTGTTTCACCCAAGCTTTGGCAGGGAACTTTCGATATTGCTAAATCTCATCTAGATAAAGGTGAGGAAGTTTGGCTGGTTACTGCCGCTCCGCAAGATATGGCAAACATTATTGCTCAGCGCCTTGGATTAACTGGAGCTCTTGGCAGTAAAGCTCATATTGAAAATGGCGTTTACACCGGAACGCTTGATGGAAAGTTACTGCATGGCACAGAAAAGGCGATTGCAATTCAAGATCTTGCGCGCGTGCATGGTTATGACTTAGAGAATTGCTATTCATATTCAGATAGCCACAATGACATTCCATTGTTGCAAGCCGTTGGACACCCGTGTGCGATTAACCCTGATGCTGTATTACGTATTCGTGCACTTGCTGAAGGTTGGCCAATCCATGATTTCCGCAGAGCGCGTTTTCTCAATCGCTTATTAGGCCCTGCCGTAAGTCGACTCGCAGCTCTGGCTACCCTGCTTACTCCGCGCAAGCGTTAATTCACCTCGGCGCGAAACTCGATTAGCGCGCCAACCTCGCATACGGCTATCGTTGGCAGGTTATGGAAATTCGCTCTTACGCTGACTATCTACGCGG